>CAWUJR010000233.1:0-6332 GCA_963922375.1 uncultured Robbsia sp. | reverse complement strand
CGCTCGACAGTCCCGCGTCGAACACGCGGCGCAGGCGCACGCGCTCCAGATCGTCGCCGAGCTTGGAGTCGAACGGATCGACATTGACCGGTAACCGCCGCTCGCGCCACAGATAGAAAAACGTATCCTCATAGCCCGGCTGAATATGCGCGTGCGGCAGATGCAGCTTGCTGGCCAGGTGCGTGAGGAAGCGCTTCGCATCGTCGGCGGTGTAGTCACCAGGGTCGCGTTCGTCGGCGAACAATCCCGGGTTCTGCCAAATCGGCTGGCCGTCGGCGCGCCAGTACAGCGACATCGCCCAGCGCGGCAATTGCTCGCCCGGATACCACTTACCCTGACCGATATGCAGGAAGCCGCCGGCGCCGTACTGCGCTTTGAGCTTTTCCATCAATGCCACCGCATAGCTGCGTTTGGTCGGCCCGAGCGCATCGGTGTTCCATTCGGCACCGTCGCGGTCGCGCACCGACACGAAAGTCGGCTCGCCGCCCATCGTCAGGCGCACATCCATGTCCGTTAACTGCCGGTCGACCTGCGCGCCCATCTTTTGCACCGCCGACCAGACAGCCTCGGTATAGGGTTTGGTCACGCGTGGCGTTTCCAACACGCGCTCGATCTGCATGATGTGCTCGAACGCGACATCGCTCTCGTCCACCGCACCGGAGATCGGCGCCGCGCTGCTCGGCTCCGGCGTACAGGCAACCGGAATGTGCCCCTCGCCGGCAAACAGCCCCGATGTCGGGTCCAGGCCGATCCAGCCGGCACCCGGCAGATACACCTCGCACCACGCATGCAGGTCGGTGAAGTCGACATCCGTGCCGCTCGGGCCGTCCAGCGCTTTTTGGTCCGGTGTCAGCTGAACCAAGTAGCCGGACACGAAGCGGGCCGCCAGACCCAATTGGCGCAACGCTTCGACCATGAGCCAGCCGGTATCCCGGCACGAACCCAGGCGCTTCTGCAGCGTCTGTTCGGGCGTCTGCACGCCGGGCTCCATGCGAATCACATAGCCGATGTCTTGTTGCAGCCGCTGATTCAGTCCCACCAGGAAATCGGCAGTCGCCGTCGGGGTGCGATCGATACGCTCGACAAAAGCGGCCAGGAGCGGCGTCAGTTCGCCTTTGACTCGATACGGCGCCAGCTCGGCGGCCAGATGCGGCGCATAGTCGAATGGGAAGGTTTCGGCTGCCGGTTCGAGGAAAAAATCGAACGGGTTATAGACCGCCATCTCCGCGATCAGATCGATGGTGACCTTGAATTCGCGGGTTTTTTCCGGAAATACCAGCCGCGCCTGATAGTTGGCGAACGCGTCCTGCTGCCAATTGGTGAAATGCTCCGCCGGCTCGACACGCATCGAATACGACAGAATCGGCGTGCGGCAGTGTGGCGCGGGTCTGAGACGCACGATTTGCGGCGACAGACTGACGAGGCGGTCATAGCGATAGTGCGTAACATGGTTCAACGCGACACGGATCGACACACCTGACTCCTCGATGAAACGGATGGATGATGGGGCTGCAGGGGTTCCTGCTACGCTTGGCAAGCAAAGCGCGCACTGCTCGCCAAAGCAGACAGCATATGTCAAAAAAAATCCATAAAAACAGCGCGTTGTCGGCACGCGCCTTGCTCTTGCTGCTATCTTACGCTGTCCGCTGTGACACCCCTTCTTTCCTCGGCCGAGAATCGCATCAAACGATGAAAACTTTCCATTGCAATCGGTGCCAGCAGCATGTGTTCTTCGAAAACGTCAAATGTGAATCCTGCGCGTCGATGTTGGGCTATGCGCCGGATCTCTCAGAAATCAGCGCTTTCGACGCCGCCGATGGCGGCACTTGGCGCAGTTTGCATCCGGATGCCAATGGTCGTTTTTACAAGCAATGTCAGAACTATGCGCTGGAAAACGTCTGCAATTGGATGATTCCGGCGGATTCGGACCAGACGCTTTGCGCATCCTGCGCGCTGACGCATACGATTCCCAATTTGTCGGTGCCGGACAACCGCCTGTATTGGTATCGACTCGAAACCGCGAAACGCCGACTGCTGTATACACTGTCGGCGCTCGGATTGAAGGTGGAGACGCGGCAGGCCAATCCGGAAGGCGGCCTGCAGTTCGATTTTCTCGAGGACAAAGGTCCGAACGATAAAGTGCTGACCGGCCATGATCACGGGTTGATCACGATGAATGTCGCGGAAGCGGACGACGCGACCCGGGAAAAAACACGGGAAGAGATGGGCGAGCCGTATCGCACCTTGCTCGGTCACTTCCGGCACGAGATCGGACATTACTTTTTCGATCGGCTGATTCCCGGCACGCGTTGGGAGGAGCCATTCCGTCTGATGTTCGGCGATGAGCGTGCCGACTACGGCGCAGCGTTGCAGGCGCACTATCAGGACGGACCGCCGGCGAATTGGGACCAGTCGTTCGTCAGCGCCTACGCCACCACGCATCCGTGGGAGGATTGGGCGGAGACGTGGGCGCATTACCTCCACATCGTCGATACGGTGGATACGGCGGCTGGTTGCGGGATGGTCTTGCTGCCCGATACCCCGAACGAGCCGACCCTGACCGATATCACACCGGTGGAAAACGTCGGCTTCGATCGCTTGATGAAACGCTGGTTTCCGCTGACCTATGCGCTGAACAGCCTGAACCGCAGCCTTGGCCTGGCCGACGCCTATCCGTTCATGCTGGCGCCAAAGGTGATCGACAAACTGCGCTTCGTGCACCGGGTGATCACCGCCGCTACCTGAGCGCGCATCGCTCGCAACCCGCGCAACCCGCGTTTCCGGCCAGGAAGGTACCGGAAACGCGGGTTTTTTCATTTTTCCGCTGCGGCGTCATTTGGCCGCATCGACCCTCGGTGCGGTAGTTGATGTGGATCAATTACCGGGCGTTTTCCCCCGCGCATACTGCGAACGTTCATTTCTGGCCTGAATAAAAACAAAAACAAACAGGTCGTCGGTTATTCGTCCGTTACGGGGGTACCACCAGATGGTCAGTTCCACTGTCGTCGAGTTGTCGCGCATTCAGTTCGCGGCCACGGCGCTCTATCACTATCTTTTCATCCCGGTGACGCTGGGCATGACATTCTTTCTGGCAGCCATCGAGACTGTCTACGTCGTGACCGGCAAGCCGATCTATAAACAGATGGCGCAGTTCTGGGGCAAGTTGTTCCTGATCAACTTTGCACTCGGCGTGGCCACCGGTCTCACCATGGAGTTTGAATTCGGCACGAACTGGTCGTTTTATTCGAGTTTCGTCGGCGATGTCTTTGGTGCACCGCTTGCGATCGAAGGCCTGATGGCGTTCTTTCTGGAGTCCACGTTCATCGGCATGATGGTGTTCGGCTGGGAGCGTCTGGGCCGCGGCAAGCATCTGGCGATCACCTATCTGGTGGCGCTCGGCTCGAATCTGTCCGCGTTGTGGATTCTGGTGGCGAACAGTTTCATGCAGTCGCCGCACGGTCTGGCGTTCGACTATCACACGCTAAGGCTGCAACTCACGGACTTCAACGACCTGATCTTCAGTACCGAAGCCCAAGCCAAATTCGTTCATACCAGTGTCGCCGGCTACGTCACCGCGGCCATCGCGGTGTGCGGCATCAGCGCGTTTTACATGTATCGCAATCGGCACGTCGAGCTGGCGCGCCGCTCGTTTCGGATGGCCGCCGTGTTCGGCGTGCTGGCGACGGCCGGCGTGATCACCCTGGGTGATGCATTGGGTTTCATCGGCGGTAACGCCCAGCCTGCCAAGCTCGCCGCGATGGAAGGTCTCTGGCATGCAGAAAAAGCGCCGATGGCCTTCAACGCGATCGCTTTCCCGTCGCAGAAGGACCAGAAGAATTACGGTGCGATTCAGGTGCCGTACGTGCTGTCGCTGCTTGAAACGCATTCGTTGAGCGGCACGGTGCCGGCAATCGCCGAACTGGAAAAGCTCGCGCAAACGCGGGTACGCAGTGGCATTCCGGCGGTGCAATCGCTCGAGGTGTTGTCCGCGCATCCGGACGATCAAAAGGCGTTGGCGATTTTCAACCAGCATAAGGACGATCTCGGCTACGGCTTCCTCGCACAACGTTATGCGGACGATGTGTCGACGCTGACGGATAGCCAGATCGCTCAGGCAGCCAAAGATTCGATTCCGCCGGTCGCACCGGTGTTTTGGTCGTTCCGCATCATGGTCGGTTTTGGCCTCCTGATGTTTGCATTCTTCGTGCTGGCGTTGATTTTCAGTGTACGTAACGACGTTCACAAGCGCCGTTGGTTTCTGCGTTGGGCACCCTGGATGATTCCAGTGCCATTTCTCGCAAACGAATGCGGCTGGATCGTCGCCGAAGTGGGTCGTCAACCGTGGACCGTCTATAACGTGCTGCCCACGTGGATGTCCGCATCTACGCACAGCGTTGGCTATATGGTGTTTTCGCTGATCGGCTTCGTCTCGCTTTACACGATATTCATTGTGATCGAGATGTACTTGATGGTGAAAGCGATCAAACAAGGTCCGGACGACGTGCATCAACCGCATGTTCCGGTGGCGGACCTGCTGCCCGGCTTCGCGGGTCTGGGTGCGGCATCGCTGACTGAAGCAAAGGGGAGCTGAGCGATGGAACTTTATCTTGGATTGAAGGTGGTCTGGTGGCTGATCGTCGGCGTCGTGTTGATCGGCGTGGGCGTGATGGTCGGCATGGATATGGGCGTGGGCACCTTGCTGCGCTATCTGGGACGCAGTGATATCGAGCGGCGGGTCGCGCTCAATATCGTCGGTCCGCATTGGGAAGGTAATCAGGTCTGGTTCATCCTGGGCGGTGGCGGCCTCTTCGCCGCGTTCCCACTGATTTACGGCACGGCCTTCTCCGGCTTTTACATCGTCATGCTGTTGTTGCTGTGGAGCATGATCGTGCGCCCGCTCGCGTTCGAATATCGCAGCAAACTGCCCGGCGAGGGCTGGCGCAATGGCTGGGACTGGATGTTGTTTGTCAGCGGCTTCGTGCCGATGCTGGTATTCGGTGCGGCCATCGGCAACGTGCTGCAAGGCGTGCCGTTCCATCTGTCGTGGAACATGACGTCGTATTACACCGGCAGCTTCATCGCGTTGTTCAATCCGTTCGCGATCCTCTGCGGTTTACTGTCTGTCGCGCTGTCCTGTTATATGGGCGCGGCCACGATCAGTAACGGCGCACACGGTGCGATCGCCGATCGGGCACGCAAGGCGGCGGTCGTTTCGGGGGTGGTGTCGTTTGCGCTGTTCGTGATCGGCGGCTTTTGGGTGCGCGGGATGACCGGCTATGCATTGACCGGCGGTCCGGCCCCGGACGCGGTGCAAACGCCGCTGCAGCAAACCGTGGTGCAGCAGGTTGGCGCCTGGTTCACAAACTTCTCCGCCCATCCTGCGTTATGGATCCTGCCGGTCGTCGCACTGGTCGCGCTGGTGGTCGGGACGTTGGCGGTCAGCCGCAAACAAGGCTATCTGGCCTGGTGGCTCGGCGTGCTGGTCTGGGCCGGCGTGATCGGTTCGGTGGGGGCGTCGATGTTCCCCTTCATGATGCCGTCGAGTCTGGAGCCGTCGCATAGCCTGACGGTCTGGAACGCCAGTTCGAGCGAACTGACGCTCGGATGGATGCTCGGTTTTGCCGCGGTCTTCGTACCGCTGATCATCTGGTACACGAGCTGGTGCTTTTACGTGATGCGCGGGAAGGTGTCCGCAGAGCATGTAGAAGCGGACGAACATGCCTATTGAGCCCATATGGAAGGAGCGAACGATGAAAATCTTTCTGCAATTCGTAATGTTGATGGTGATCGGTGGCCTGGCGATTCTGCTGGCGATCATCTTGGGGGACCGCGGCGCCTGGTATTTCGCCTGGCTGTTGGGGACCGTGGTCATTGTGTTGGTGGCCGCCGCTGCCGGCCTGATGCTCGACACGCAAGACGAAGCCGTCGTGCTGCCTAAGCGTGGTAACTAAGCGTGGCACCTGAACGCGGCAATTGAACGTGCCCACTAACGCTAGGAGAACCCCGATGGACCGTCCCGCCGACTGGCTCAAGCAACGCGCCGCGACCGTTCGCGGTTTGCTCTCCCGAGCGATGGGCGCCACCACGTTGTCGGCGATCGCGCTGTGCGTGCAGGCGGCCATTCTGGCGCATGGGCTGCACGCCGCGATGTTTCTGCATCGTCCCTGGCGCACGCTATGGCCTTCGGCGATGCTGTTCGTCGCATTGGCATTGGCGCGATTCGGTCTCGGTCTGATCGCGCGGCATTACGGGTTTCGGGCCGGCCGCCAACAGGTCGCCGAGATGCGCGCGAGCCTGTTGGCCCATGTGCAGGCACTCGGCCCCGCATGGAT
>CAWUJR010000232.1:0-6337 GCA_963922375.1 uncultured Robbsia sp. | reverse complement strand
GCGACAACCAGCGTCAGGATCAGCCGCAGCACGCCGCCACCGGGGGCATCGCCGCCACGCATCGCGGCAAACATGACCCGCCCCAGACGCCAGACGAACGGCAGAAAAAGTACGCAGGAAAAACCGAAGAGACCGAGAACTGCTTTGAGCATGCGAAAACTTGAATAGCGGGTAGGCGAACAACGGCCAGCCGGCTTGCGCGCCGTCTGCAAACCGGATCGAGATCGCCCGATGGGCAAACCCGACGGAAAAAAGCCACGTCTGCGAGTTTACCCTTTTGCCGCGCACCTGACCGCCTGATTCCACGTTTTCCACCGCAAATGAATGTAAGCGGATGCGACGCGCTAAAATCCGACCGCCCAGACAGTGCCGCTAGCAAAATTCTGGAAATCCATAATGCCGAATGGCTTTCCCGTAGCGGGGGCCCCGTGTTACAACGGCTTCTCCTGCATGTTCGCGATGTTTACCCCGTCTGTGCGCTTGGCATCGCTCTTGCTAAAACCTGCTGCTGTCCATTTTTACCAGAACAATGCGTCGTGGCGATCTGCCGTCGCGGCCATCACAAGCTCATCAATGAGAGGAGACCTTCGATGACACTGCGCCATGCCACACGCCACTGGGAGTCGTTGTGAAACAACCGTTCTATAAAGTACTGTATGTACAGGTTCTGATCGCGATCGTGGTCGGCATCCTGTTAGGCCATTTCTACCCGAGCCTGGCGATCGAAATGAAGCCGTTGGGGGACGGCTTCATCAAGCTGATCAAATTGATCATCGGCCCGGTGATTTTCTGTACCGTCGTCACCGGCATCGCCGGGATGCGTGACATGAAGAAGGTGGGCCGTGTCGGCGGTAAAGCGCTGCTGTACTTCGAAATCGTGTCGACGTTCGCGCTGGTCATCGGACTGGCAGCGACGCATATTCTGCGTCCGGGTGTCGGCTTCAATGTCGACGTGAAGACGTTGGACGCCAGCGCGGTCGCGCAGTATGCGGCGAAGGCGCACGGTCAGACCACGGTCGACTTCCTGATGCACATCATTCCGGACACATTCGTGTCGGCTTTCTCGCAGGGCGAAATCCTGCAGATCCTGCTGATCGCGATCCTGTTCGGTAGCGCGCTGGCAACGGCGGGCGAGCGCGGTCATGCCGTCACCGAACTGATCGAAAAGTTCTCCACCGTGTTCTTCGGCATCGTCCGCATCATCACCCGCGTCGCGCCGCTGGGCGCATTCGGTGCGATGGCCTTCACGATCGGCAAATACGGCGTCGGATCGCTGATTCCGATGCTGAAGCTGATGGGCACGTTCTACCTGACGTCGATCCTGTTCGTCGTGGTCGTGCTGGGCCTCATTGCCCGCGCGGTCGGCTTCAACATCCTGCGCTTCGTCGCCTACATCAAGGAAGAAATGCTGATCGTGCTGGGCACGAGCTCGTCCGAAGCCGCGCTGCCGCAACTGATGCTCAAGCTCGAACGCCTGGGCTGCTCGCGTTCGGTGGTCGGTCTGGTGGTGCCTACCGGTTACTCGTTCAATCTGGACGGCACCAACATCTACATGACGATGGCCGTGCTGTTCATCGCCCAAGCGACGAACACCGATCTGTCGTGGGGGCAACAGTTGACGCTGCTCGCGGTCACGATGCTGACGTCGAAGGGCGCAAGCGGCGTGACCGGTGCCGGCTTCATTACGCTGGCGGCCACGCTCGCCGTCGTACCGACGATCCCCCTGTCCGGCATGGTGTTGATTCTGGGCATCGATCGATTCATGAGCGAATGCCGTGCGCTGACCAATATCGTCGGTAACGGCGTAGCGACCGTCGTCATCTCGGCTTGGGAAAAAGAACTGGACCGCGACAAGTTGAAAGCCACGTTGCACGGCTGATCCTGTCACGCCTGGCCCTACCTTGCGCCGACGCCTCGCTCTCCTTGCCGCATTGTTTGCGGCGTTGATTGTCGCCTGTATCGCCACCTGGTCGATCAGTTGGCATCAAGGCCTGGACGCACTGCGCACCCGTACGGCCGGGCGCGTCGAGCGCGTCAACGACAATCTGAAGTCGACGCTCGATCGATACGCGCTGCTGCCCTATCTGCTGGCCAATCATCCGTATATTCAAGACACGCTGACCGGCGCCGGCATGCCTGCGGCAGATCCCGCCGCCGCCCGCCCTCTCGCTGCACCCTCTATCGGCGCCCAAACAGCCGCATCGGCACTGATTCTGCGCGCGAACCGCTTCCTGACACGTTTGAACCATGAGGCCAATGCCAGCGCGAGTTACGTCATCGACGCGAGCGGGGTGTGCATTGCCGCCAGCAATTGGGATCAGCCGGTCAGTTTCATCGGTCAGCATTATTTGTTCAGGCCGTATTTCACCGAAGCGATCCAGGGCGGCATCGGCCGTTTCTTCGCAATTGGCACCAGCAACGCGGAGCCCGGCTATTTCGTCTCGCAACCAGTGCGTGGACGCAACGGCAACATCATCGGTGTCGCCGCCGTCAAACTCGATCTCGAATGGTTCCAACGCACGGACTCGTCGGAGCCGTTGATCGTGACCGACGAGCATGGCGTGATCTTCCTGTCGTCGGAGCCGCAATGGAAATATCACACGGTCCAGCCCCTGCAGCCCGAGATAGAAAGCGCAGTGTATCGGTCCAGACAATATGCGCAACAGCGGCTCGTGCCGCTGCCGATTGTCGTCGAACAGGTGCTCGGCGACGGCGCGCGAATCGTCCGGATCGGTGCAGGGCACCATGCGGCGCGCTATCTCGCGACCACTAGCCAACTGCGGGAACCGCACTGGCAACTGACGTCGTTCACCTCGCTCGCACCGGTCATCGCGAGCGCCAATTATGCAATGGCCATCACGGGCTTCAGTGGCATTTGTCTTTTTCTGCTGGGCTTCTATCTCCGCGTACGCAGGGCGCGCATTCTCGACATGATCCGCAGCGGCGCGTTGCTACGTGCCGCGTACGCCGAACTGAACCAACGCGTGGACGAGCGCACTGCCGATTTATCTGCGGCGAATGCCCGGCTGCAGACGGAGGTCAGCGAGCGTACTCGCGCGGAACAGGAGTTGCGTGCGGCGCATCGAGAATTGGTGCAGGCCAGCAAGCTTGCCGCATTAGGACAAATGGCGGCCGGCATCACGCACGAATTGAATCAACCGCTGGCGGCGCTGCGCGCATTTTCCGATAACACGCGCATCTTCCTGGAGCGCGGCCAAACGGCAGCCGCGCAAGACAATTTGGAAGCAATCGCGTCGCTGACGGACCGAATGGGGCGGATCACGAATCAATTGAAGCTGTTCATCGGCAAAGCACGGCCCAGAGACGTCAGCACACCGGTGCCACGCGCCATCGCGAATGCGCTGACCGTGCTCGCGAGCCGACTCGCCGCCATTCAAGTGGGCGTCTGGTACGACCCCGTCTGCCGCCTCGACGATACCGAGCGTGACACTCGCCATGACAGTGCCGGTCGCAGCCGCAGTGACAGTGGCCGTCACCATCGCGACGACAACGGCGGCGACCTTCAAGTCGGCCCGGTCGACATCGTTCGTCATACGCATGGCGCAGAGGACACGGTCATCGCCACGCCGCAACTGGATGCGCTCACCATCGCCAATGTGGATGCCCATTGCCTGCCGATCGACCTGAACCAGGTCCCGGACACACCGGCGGTGTGGTGCGACCAATTACGCCTTGAACAGTTGCTGATCAATGTCATCGGCAATGCGGCGGACGCGTTACTGGACCCCACGCAATCCGAGACAGGCCAATCCGCGGCCCGCATCGATCTGATATTGTCGACGACGCCGTCGAGCGTGTCCGTCGCGGTTGCGGACAATGGTCCCGGCATTCGCGATGAGGTCATTGCCCATCTGTTCGAACCGTTCTTTACGACCAAGGAGAGCGGTGAAGGCCTGGGGCTGGGGCTGGCGATCTCCGCCGCGATCGCCAGCGAATACGGTGGCACGTTGACCGCACACCGCGCGGCGGGCAACGGTGCCGTGTTTCTGTTGACCTTGCGGCGATCCGATGGGGCAGCGCGACAAGCATTGCTCGCCGCTTCGTGATACAAACCGCTTTATTCGCGCGTCCACCTCGGCACGTTCGCCTGCGCGCGCCCTCTTTCAACACTATTTTGCCGCTTCCCCCCATGCATGACGGTCTGAACGTGATTTTTATCGAGGACGACGAGCTTGTGCGTCGCGCCAACGTCCAGAGCCTGCAACTTGCAGGTGTAGATGTCGTAGGGTTGTCGTCTGCAGAAGCCGCTTTGCCGTTGATCGATGCCGCGATGCCCAGCATCATCGTCTGCGACGTCAAATTGCCCGGCATCAGTGGCATCGAGCTGCTCGCCCATTGCGCCGAAGTCGCGCCCGACGTGCCGCTGATTCTGGTCACCGGACATGGCGATATCACGATGGCCGTCCACGCCATGCGCGACGGCGCGTACGACTTCATCGAAAAGCCGTTCGCTGCGGAACGGCTGCTGGATACGGTTCGCCGCGCACTGTCCCACCGCAAATTGTGGCTCGAAAACCGGGCATTGCGACGCGCATTGGCCACCGGCGAGCACACCGGTGCGCGTCTGATCGGCGATAGCGCGGCGATTCAGCGGGTCCGCGAAATGATCGCGAACATCGCGCCCACCGACGTGCCGGTGTTGATCAACGGTGAAACCGGCGCCGGCAAGGAAGTGGTTGCCCGACGGCTGCACGAGATGTCTGCCCGTCGCGACAAGCCGTTTGTCGCGTTGAACTGCGGCGCATTACCCGAAGCGATGTTCGAGACGGAAATGTTCGGCCATGAAGCCGGCGCTTTCACGGGTGCCGTCAAGCGTCGACTCGGCAAACTCGAATACGCGTCCGGCGGCACGCTCTTTCTCGACGAAATCGAAAGCATGTCGGCGGCGTTGCAGGTCAAGCTGCTGCGCGTGCTGGAGGACGGCATCATCGAACGGCTGGGTGCGAACGAGCCGATTCGCGTCAATT
Organism: uncultured Robbsia sp.; assembly: GCA_963922375.1. Taxonomy (GTDB): domain Bacteria; phylum Pseudomonadota; class Gammaproteobacteria; order Burkholderiales; family Burkholderiaceae; genus Robbsia. The sequence continues at coordinate 1,349 of CAWUJR010000232.1, read as the reverse complement.
GCCGCATCGTGGCGGCGGCGAAAGGCGACATGGAAAACCACGTGACGGAGGGTCGATTTCGCCGCGACCTGCTGTACCGACTGAATGTGGTCACCTTGCCGCTGCCATCGCTGGCAGCGCGACGCGACGATATCGTGCCGCTGTTCGAACACTTCGTGCTGGATGCCGCCGTACGCTACCAGCGCGCCGCGCCGTTGCTCAGCGACCGACGCCGGGCGGAACTGGTACAACGCGACTGGCCGGGAAATATTCGCGAATTGCGCAACGCCGCCGATCGTTTCGTACTGGGCATTCCGGACACGTCCGATGTGAGCGACGCTGATGCGGAGAGTGCGGCGTCGCCATCGTTGAAGGAGCGCACCGAACAATTCGAGCGCGCACTGATCGCCGATGCGTTGAAAGAGAACAAGGGCTCGGTGACCGCCGCCGCCGCGCAGTTGCAATTGCCGAAAGCCACCCTTTACGAAAAGATCAAGCGCTACAGTCTGCAGGCACGCGGCGACAGTTGACCGGAAGCGGCATCCGCATGGTGTGTCTGATGCGTGCAGAGGCGGCGCTCGTTCGCGAACGCCGCTCGACGATCGTTGCCACGATGGGGCCGCGCGACGCCCGGTTCTAACAAGCGTTTCGCCCAATATCACTTGCCTGATCGGACTTTGACAGCAATAATTCTCATTTACAATTTGTCTTTTGGACCGAATCCGGCTGCTAGCGTGCGTCTCCCACCCTCCCTATCGTCCAACGGCAATGCTTATCGGCTCGCGGTTGCATCGCGCGCGCTGGCCGCCATCGGCGGTGGCTATCTGCTCGCCTCTATGTGCGCGATGTGTATCGCGCACTTGCCGATGCCCCGCGTCGAAGCGGTCACCGCCGGTATGCTGTGCAGTTTTGCCATTTTCGCCTTCGCTGTCATCTGGGTATTTGCGGCACGCACCGCTTTACGGGCGTGGGCCGGTGTGGGGATTCCGGCAATCGCGCTCGCAGTCGTCAATGGCGTGCTGCACGTCGCCCAGATCGCGCAATGAAACACCGATTTCGCCAATCGATGGCCTGGCTGCACGTCTGGGCCGGACTGCTCGTGGGGTGGGTGCTGTACAGCATCTTCATCACCGGCTCGGCCACTTATTATCGGCTTGCGATCACCGACTGGATGCAGCCCGAACGGTTGGTCGCCCCGGCCTATGGCAAGCAAACCGACCGATACCGCCGCGCAAGCGACAGTAATGGCAATGGCACATTACTCGACAAGCAGACAGCTGCCGCGCAACAGTCGCTCGCGTTCCTGACGCACGCAGCGCCCGACGCGGCAAGTTGGGAGATCGATCTACCGAACGCGATGTCCGTGCAGC
>CAWUJR010000231.1:0-6360 GCA_963922375.1 uncultured Robbsia sp. | reverse complement strand
CACGATCACCGGTGCGCCTGCGGCGAGCGCAGACGCGGTGTCGCCGCCAGCCACCGAGAATGCGAGCGGGAAGTTACTTGCACCGAACACCACGACCGGGCCGACGGGGATGCGGCGCAGGCGCAAATCAGGGCGGGGCAGTGGTTGACGATCGGGCAATGCGACGTCGATACGGGCATCGACCCAGTCGCCGCGGCGAAGCAAACCGGCGAACATTTTCAGCTGACCGACGGTACGGCCTCGCTCGCCCTGAATGCGCGGCGTCGGTAGCCCACTTTCCGCACACGCGCGTTCGACCAGCGCATCGCCCAGCTTCGTGATCTCTTCGGCAATCGTTTCCAGAAAGACAGCACGCGCTTCCGGTGTCGTTTCGCGATATGTGTCGAATGCGGCACTCGCCAGTGCGGCGGCGCGCTCGACATCGGCCGGCGTGCTCGACGCAAACGCGGGACCGAACGTCTCGCCCGTGGCCGGGTTGAATGCCTCGAACGTTGCACCGTCGCCACGAATCGATGCAGCCCCAATCAGCGTTTCACCTTTGATCGTCATGCCATCTCCTGTCTGTTGTCTGATAAGTTTCGCGGTCCGCCGCGCATCGATAGCGCGCACGTGACGGATTAAATCGCGACCAATTCGCTATTCTGACGCGTTTTTGCAGCATCTGCTTAAACTTATACGCTAACGTCGCGATTGTCGAGGTCGTACGTCGTACTCCTTTAAGCCTCGCTGTCGGGGTCGCTCCAGGCCGACCCGACTTATTGCCATAAAGAAAAGCGGGACGCCGTAGCGATCGGTCACGCGACCACGCTCCGAATAGTTTAGGACATTCCACTGCATTTCCAGGCAAGACCACAAAGAAAAACGCCGTATCCCACAAGATGGGATACGGCGTTGAGGTCCCGCGCGCGATGCCCGCGAGGGTCGCGAGACGCGCGTGATCAGGCCTCGTCGCTCGGTGGCAACATGCCTCCGACAACCGTGCTGAAGCCGCTGTCAACGTGAGTGATCTCGCCGGTCATGCCGGAAGACAGGTCCGATAGCAGGAACGCGGCGACATTGCCGACCTGATCGATCGTCACGTTACGGCGCAGCGGTGCGTTGTTTTCGACGAAATCCAGGATCTTGCCGAAGCCCTTGATGCCGCTTGCAGCCAGCGTCTTGATCGGACCGGCCGAAATGCCGTTCACGCGGATGCCGCGTGGACCGAGCGACGTTGCGAGGTAGCGTACGCTGGCTTCCAGCGATGCCTTGGCCAAGCCCATCGTGTTGTAATTCGGGATCGCGCGTTCCGCACCCAGATAGGTGAGCGTCAGCAGCGATGCTTCCGGCGTCAGCATGTCGCCTGCTGCCTTCGCGAGGGCGCCAAAGCTGTAAGCCGAAATATCGTGCGCAATACGGAAGTTTTCACGGGTGAAGCCATCGAGGAAATCGCCGGCGATGGCTTCACGCGGCGCGAAACCGATCGAATGAACAATCCCGTCAAGCGCGGGCCAATGCGCTTTCAGCGACACGAACAAGGCGTCGATATCGGCATCCTCAGCGACATCGCAGGGGAAGACCAGCGTGCTGTCGAATTCTTTCGCCAGTTCGGTGATGCGGTCTTTGAAACGCTCGCCCACATAGGTGAACGCCAGTTCGGCGCCTTCCCGTTTTGCCGCTTGCGCGATGCCATAGGCGATCGAACGATTTGACAAAAGCCCGGTGAGCAAAATACGTTTGCCTGCGAGGAAGCCCATGAATTCTCCGTTTATGCGCGTGATGCTGATCTGATGAAAATGGCCACAGTGGCGAGCGCGATGATAGCGTAACTGGCGTGCTTCGCGTATCGATGTATCGACGCATAGGCGGACCTATCGCATCCCGTTTCTTTTGTGCCCCGCTGCAGAATCGCCATAATTCTCTCATACTCTGGTGCGACGACCGATTATGGAGCGATATGAGACAGGCAGTAGCATGGGCCTTCAGGTTGGCCGCCGGCGTTGCCACCGGATTGGTCATCGACGTCGTCACCGCGACAATCACCGCGATTGTTATGTTCGCATCCACGATATCGTCCGCGTGTGCGGCGCCGGCGATCGCGCAATATGGTCAGCCCCGCTACCCGCCCGGTTTCACCCATGTCGATTACGTGAATCCCGACGCCCCGAAAGGCGGCACGTTGACGTTGGCGAATTCGAGCCGTATCACCCGCTTCGACAAATTCAATCCGTTCACCTTGCGCGGGAACACTGCGCCGGGTATCGGCTTGATCTTCGAGTCGCTGACCGATGGCACGCTCGACGAGGCGGCCAGCGCATACGGCTTGCTGGCAGACGACATCGCGGTGGCGCCCGATGGCCTGTCGACGCGCTTCCACCTGAACCCGGCCGCGCACTTCTCCAACGGCGATCCGGTGACCGCAGCCGACGTCCAATATTCGTTCGACACATTGATGAGCCCGGCCGCGGCGCCGAATTACCGCACGCTTTGGCAGGATGTCTCGAAAGCGACCGTCCTCGACCGGCTGACGATCCGTTTCGATTTCAAGCGCGCGAGTCGCGAGCTACCATTGATCATTGGCAGCATGCCGGTGTTTTCGCCTAAGTGGGGGCAACGGCTTGACGGCAGCCGCGTGCCGTTCGATCAATTGGCGATGGTGCCGCCGATCGGCAGCGGCCCCTATTTGATCGCCAGTCATAGCGGCGGCACGCAGATCGTGTTGCGCCGCGACCCGCATTACTGGGCCGCGAACCTGCCGTTGCGAAGAGGGATGTACAACTTCGATCGCATTGTCTACAAGCTCTATGGTGACCCCACTGCGCGCCTGGAGGCACTGAAAGCCGGCGAGATCGATGCCAGCGTCGAATATCGGGCGCGTGACTGGGTGCGTTCCTATGTCGGCAAACGCTTCGACGACGGGACGCTGATCAAGCAGTCGTTCAAGCACGCCAATAATGCCGGCATGCAGGGCTTCTTCATGAATCTGCGTCGGCCTCTGTTCCAGGACGTTCGCGTACGCGAAGCGCTCGATCTGGCGCTCGACTTCCAGTATCTGGACCGCTAACTGTTTTATAACCAATACAGCCGCAGCGATAGTTTCTTCACGAATAGCGAGATGGCCGCCCACGGACTGCCGGATGCGGGCGAACAGGCGTTGCTGATACCGTTGCAACAACGTTTCGCATCCGAAAAAAACGCCGTCGCGCAGCCGTTCGATCCAGCCGTGCTCGGCCCGATGGTCTTGCAACCGAGCACGGCGCCGCCCGGGTCGCTTCGTGCGAACTTGCTGAAAGCGCGTGCGCTGCTGGCCGATGCCGGATGGACGTACCGCGATGGCGCATTGCGCGACCGCGCGGGCAAACCGTTCGTTTTCGAGATTCTCGACGACGCCGGCGGCGTCTTCGGGCCGGTGGTCGCCTCGTATGCGCGCAACCTGACGAAGCTGGGCATCGTCGCCGACTTCCGGGCCACCGATTTCGCGCTGTATGAGCAGCGCTTGCAGACGTTCGACTTCGATATGACGACGATTTCGTTGCCAGCGGGACAAAGCCCAGGCAACGAGCTACGCGATTATTTCGCTAGCGCATCCGCATCGATCGATGGGTCAGGCAATATTGCCGGGATTCGCTCGCCGGTCGTCGATGCATTGATCGATGATGTGCTGGCAGCCCGCACGCGTGCGTCGCTGGTCGATGCGTCCCGAGCACTGGATCGCGTGCTGATGCATGGCTATTACGTGATTCCGCAGTGGTATCTGCCCGTGCATCGCATTGCGTATCGACGCGATCTTGCCCACCCGGCGACGTTGCCGCTTTATTATGCGGCGGAAGGTTGGATCGTATCGACCTGGTGGCAGACGCCGAACGCGGCGGCCTCGCCCGCGTCGGTATCTGCCCCACCCGAGGGAGCGCATTGAACGATGATCTGGCCTTATATTGTGCGTCGGTTGCTGCTGATGGTGCCCACGGTACTGGGCGTGCTGACACTGACGTTCGCGGTGATTCAATTCGTTCCTGGCGGCCCGGTCGAGCAGATGCTCTATCAACTGCGCAGTACCGCGCATGGCGACGGGGAAGCGTCCGGCGGTGCACCAGCCGACTACAACGCCCGACGCGGTGTCGATCCCAAACAACTGGCCGAATTGAGGACGCTCTATGGCTTCGACCGCCCGCCGCTCGAACGTTACTGGACCATGCTCAAGCGCTTTGCCCGGTTCGACCTGGGGCAAGCTATTACTATCATCAGAGCGTGGCGTCGCTGATCGTCTCGAAACTGCCGGTCTCGATGAGCATCGGTTTGTGGACATTCTTGTTTAGCTATCTGATCTCAATTCCGCTTGGCATTGCGAAAGCGGTGCGTGACGGTTCCCGCTTCGATACGCTGACGAGTCTGTTGGTATTGACCGGGTATGCGATTCCCGGCTTCGTGCTCGGGGTATTGATGCTCGTTCTGTTCGGCGGCGGCTCTTTCTGGCAGTTGTTTCCGCTGCGCGGGCTGACCTCCGACGACTGGGCATCGCTGAGCGTCGGTGGCAAGGTGCTCGATTATTTCTGGCATATCGCGATGCCGGTCACGGCATCGGTCGTCGGCAGCTTTGCGGTGCTGACGATTCTGACGAAGAACGCGTTTTTGGAGGAGATTGGCAAGCAGTATGTGATGACGGCGAGAGCGAAGGGCTGCCTGAGCGCAAGGTGCTGTTCAAGCATGTGTTTCGCAATGCGCTGCTGCCGCTCGTGACGGGCTTTCCGGGCGCGTTCATTGGCGCGTTCTTCGCAGGAAGCCTGCTGATCGAAACGTTGTTTTCGCTCGATGGACTGGGCTTGTTGTCCTACGAGGCAGTGATTCGCCGCGACTATCCGGTGGTGCTCGGCACGCTGTATCTGTTCACGTTGATCGGGCTCGTGACCAAATTGATATCCGACCTGTGCTATATCTGGGTCGATCCGCGCATTCGTTTCGACGCAGCGGAGCGATGATGCCACCCGACATCCACTCCGACGCGCCCGATCCTGCCGCATCCGCCGCATCCGCCGCATCCGCCGCATCCGCCACTTCCGCCGTGGACGCGTTTGCATCGTCTTCGCTACCGTCGACACCGGCGCTCGCCGCATCGCATGACCCATTTGCTACCGATACGCCTGCGCGTACCATCTGGCGGCGTTTCAAACGGCAGCGACTCGGTTTCTGGAGCTTCGTGCTCTTCATGGCGATGTTCATCGTCAGCCTCGGCGGCGAGTTGATTTCGAACGACAAGCCGATTGTGGTCCGGTATCGGGGCCATTGGTATGTTCCGATGCTGCACACCTACACGGAAACCACGTTCGGAGGCGATTTCCAGACGCCAGCCGATTACCTCGATCCCTATATTCAATCGCGACTGCGAGCCGACGGCAATCTCGTGCTGTTCGCACCAAATCGCTACGGTGCGAATACGTTGAATTACTTCGCGACCCGGCCGGATCCGGCGCCGCCTTCCGGGCACAACTGGCTGGGAACCGACGACCGAGGCCGTGACGTATTCGCGCGATTGTTATTCGGTTTTCGTGTCTCCGTACTATTCGGCCTCGTATTGACCGCGGTCGGCACGGTGCTCGGCGTATTGGCAGGTGCGGTTCAGGGATTCTTCGGCGGGCGGATCGATCTGTATTCGCAGCGCCTGATCGAGATATGGGGATCGCTGCCCGAGTTGTATCTGCTGATTATCTTCGCGTCTATTTTTCATCCGTCGCTGTTGTTGCTGGTCGTGCTGCTGTCCGCATTCGGTTGGATCGGCATGTCCGATTACGTGCGTGCCGAATTCCTGCGCAATCGGATGCAGGACTACGTGCGCGCGGCGAGGGCGATGGGCCTATCGAACGCGCAGATCATTTGGCGTCATCTGCTGCCCAATAGCCTCACGCCGGTGATCACCTTTTTGCCGTTTCGCATTAGCGGTGCGATCCTCGCGCTGACCAGTCTGGATTTCCTCGGCCTGGGCGTCCCGGACTCGGTGCCGAGCCTGGGCGAGTTGCTCGCGCAGGGCAAAGCGAATCTGGACGCTTGGTGGATCTCCGCCTCGACATTCGGTCTGCTGGTGCTGACGCTGTTGCTGCTGACTTTCATGGGCGATGCATTGCGACGTGCATTGGACACCCGCCAAGGGGACTGGCAGCGGGCAGGGGGGCAAGCATGACGCGTTCGACGGACCCGGAGCAAGGAAGTGGTCAAGGCAGCGGCAACGGACAACGAGGAGGGCCCATGCCGATGAGCGCGGCACCCCACGCCGACGCGCCGCCGGACGGGCAGGCTGTGGGGTAGGGCAGCGCTTGGCCAGAGTACCAAAATTTGGTATTATGGCCCTCACGGGAGGCTCCGATGGGCAAGAATACCAGTTTTTCGGTT
>CAWUJR010000230.1:0-6389 GCA_963922375.1 uncultured Robbsia sp. | reverse complement strand
GCTGCGGCCGCCTTCGAAAAGGCCGCCGCGCCGCGCTTCACGACGACACCGGCCGATTCCGCGCGCGCCGTCTTCGACTGTTGCGCCATCACCTCGCCGAACGGGATCGGATTCCCCAGCGTATCGACAGTTGCATGGAGGTCCGCCTTACGCGTTTCCTCCAGCAGCGCGATCTTGCCGGTGCCGAACGTGATGTCGCGCAAATTGACCTTCCAGGCGCTGGGCTGACCGGTCGATTGCGTCTTGAACGTATAGTTATTGCGTCCATCGAGCTTGCGTTCGATGTCGACACTCGGGTTCAACAATGCGACGGTGGGAATGTCCACATGTCGGACCAGCAAAGGCGGGACCGCGATATCGAAATCGACCTGATCCACGCTCGCCATGTCCGGCGTGCGCGCCCAATCCGTGTTGGCCAGGGTGATGTTGTGCGCGCTCACATGCGGCCAGGGCAGCCAACCGCGCCAGCCTGGCGCATTGGGTGGCCGCCGCCATTTGACGGAGAGATCGCCGTTTATGGCGAAGGGCCGACCCAGTTCGTCCGATACCTTGTGATTGATCCATGGGCGCGCGCGGTTCCAGTCGAACGTCGCGACAAAAATCACAATGGCAATGATCAGCAGCAACAGTATTGCGACGATCCAGGCGATCACCTTTGCTATCAGCCGGCCCACCGGGCGACGATGCGGACCGCCGGCACCACCCGCTGGCGCATTCCCGGCACCTCCGTTACCGCCTGCAACTGCACTGCCCGTTCCCGACTGTTTTGTCATTCTTGTCGCTCCTCGCGTGATGGGGCAAATATGCCTCGAAAAGACGCAGCACCGACGCAATAACTGTACCAGACCGGAAAACTTGACCGACTATCGCCTGAAAGACGAACGCTTAGCGGGTGCGCGCGATGCCATCGAGCAAGCGTTCGAGCGTATCGAAATTGACAGGCTTCGTAATATGGTTCGCGAATCCGGCCGCATGGCATCGCCGCACATCTTCTTCCATGCCATAACCGGTGATCGCAATCGACGGTGCCCTGCGCTGTGCGCAATTCCAGTGCCGAACCACGTCCAAGCCGGTGCCGTCAGGCAATCCGATGTCGCTGATCAGCGCGTCGTAGGCACCGATGCCGATAAGATGCTGTGCGGCGGCCACCGTCCCTGCAACGTCGACACGATGGCCGAGCACTTCCAATAACTGCGCCATCGCCGCCGAGGTGTGCGCATTATCTTCCACCAGCAGCAAGTGCAGCGGGGCCAGCACTGGATGGGGTGTATCGACGGGCGGTGCCACTGTCGCCGTATCGGTGGCGACGTGCAACGGCAGCGTCAACGTGAAGCTCGCGCCTTGGCCGCGTCCGCCGCTCTGCGCCTCCAATGTACCGCCGTGCTTCAGCGCAAGCGTATGCGCAATCGCCAAACCGAGTCCCAGGCCGCCAAACGCCGGGCCGATGGAAGCGTCGGCCTGTTCGAACGCGGAAAAGATGCGCGGCAGCGCTTCCTCGCCGATACCGATCCCCGTATCGGTCACCGTCACGGCCACATGCTCCGGCCCCGCATACGTCATCTCGACGGCGATCGCCCCGCCTAACGGTGTAAATTTCACCGCATTTTTGACAACATTCCAGATGATCTGTTGCAGTCGCGCCGCATCCCCCAGCACCATGGCCGTACCGGTGTGGACGTGCTTCGTGAGTACCAGCGCCTTCGCATCGATCTCTGCAGACGACATGTCGATCGCGTTATCGAGCAAGCTCGCCAGATCGATCGGGTTGAAGTTGAGGCTGAGTTTGCCGCGTGCGATGCTTGTCAGATCGAGCAGATCGTCGATCAGGCGTGCCTCGAGCTCGACATTACGCCGAATCACCTCGAGCGAGTGGGTCAGCTCGTGCGGCGGCAATGCCTCGCCACGCAATTGCATCAATCGCACTGCGGCCAGAATCGGCGTCAACGGTGTACGCAGTTCGTGCGACAGCACCGCCAGAAAATGGTCCTTTGCACGATTTGCCGTCTCGGCTTGCTCTTTAGCGAGGCTCAACGCATCGGCTGCCATGCGCGCTTGCGTCGTGTCCCGGATGATCTTCGAGAACCCGATCAATGTCCCGCCGTCGTCTCGCATCGCAGTGGTCACGGCGGACGCGAAGACCGCATGGCCGTCTTTGCAGGTCAACCAACGATCATCGCTGAAACTGCCGGCACGCTGCGCTTCGCTCAACTCATGCGCAAGCAGACCAGCTGCACGGTCCGCGTCGGTGAACAGAATATCGACGCGTCGCCCGAGCACTTCTTCCTCGCGATAACCCAGAATCTCTTGCGCGGCCCCATTCCACGTTTCCAACTTGCCGTCTGCGTCCAGCGTCATCACCGCATAGTCTTTGAGCGCGTCGACGACGAGTCGAAAGTGCGTCTCGGTCTCGCGCAGTTGACGCTCCGCATGAATGCGTTGGCGACGCTCATCGCGTTCGGTCAACGCGCGCTCGATCGCCGCTGGCAAGCGTTGCAGGCGCTGCTTGAGCACGTAATCGGTCGCGCCCTTTTTCAGCATATCGACCGCATGCTCTTCGCCCAGCACGCCGGACACGAAGACGAAAGGCAACTCGCTCGAAAACGCACGCGCCATCGCCAGCGCTTCGTCGCCGGAGAAGCTCGGCAAGACGAAATCGGCAAGCACGATATCGTGGTCGCCACTATGCAATGCGGCCAAAAAGTCCTTGGCGTTATCGACGATCGTCACGTCATACGCAAAACCCGCGATATCGAGCCGCGAGAGCGTGAGCTCCGCATCGAGCGCATTGTCTTCTACGAGTAATACGCGCAGCATCCCGGTCACCAATGCGATTCCCTTTGTTTCACTCTGTTGGCATTTTATTCGTCGGGCGCACCGGCATCTTCTGCAGCACGCGTGTCGAACCGGGTGGCGGCTCATTCAACACTGCCCAGAACACCCCCAGGTCCGCAATCGCAGAAACGAATGCGTCGAATGCCACCGGCTTCACGACGTAGGCGTTGACGCCGAGTTCATAGCTTTGAAACAAGTCCTGCTCTTCACGCGACGAGGTCAGCATGACCACCGGAATATGTTTCAGTTCGGCCTTGCTGCGGATAGAGCGCAATACTTCCAAACCATCGACCTTCGGCAACTTCAGATCCAACAGAATCACTGCCGGAAGACCGGATGCGCGTGCAGCCCACTCGCCTTCCATGTTCAGGTAATCGAGTGCCTCTGCACCGTCGCGCGTCACCACGACGTCATTCGCCAGCTGGCTGCGCTCGAGCGCGACCAGCGTCAACTCGAGATCGGATGGATTGTCCTCGACCAGTAGGATCGGTTTCAGCATGAGGGTTTCCGCGAAACGAGCGCTCTCCGTGGCGTGGCGGCGCATCTCGTTCCTTTCATCCATCTCGTTTGTCGTGTACGTGCATCGCGCATGCTTTGATTCAGGCTCTGTTTCATATAGTGGGGTGTGCTATCGATACCATCAGTGCTATCGCCGGCCACCGACCCGCTCACGGTTGAATCACGGCTGAGAAGGCGGCGCGATAGCAGAAGAAGCCAAATCGGTACTGCTCTTGGGAATGGCAAAAAAGAACGTCGCCCCTTTGTCCAACTCGCCCTCGGCCCATGTGCGGCCATCGTGCCGCTCGATGATTCGACGAACGTTCGCCAGGCCAATGCCGGTGCCCTCGAAGTCTTCCGAGCGATGCAGTCGCTGAAACACGCCGAAGAGTTTGCCGACGTAGCGCATATTAAAGCCCACGCCGTTATCCCGCACCGAAATGATATGTTCGTTGCCGCCGTCTCGCGCGTCGATCGCGATTCGGGCAGGCGAGCGCGCCTTCGAGTATTTCACCGCGTTCGACAACAAGTTGCGCACCGCCAGTACCAGGAATGCCGCGTCGCCGACGACCGTCGGCAACGCCCCGACGTGCCAATCGATCTGTCGGCCGCTGTGTTCGGCAACGAGTTCGCGGATCACCGCATCGACCAAAGTGTTCAACGCGACCGGCGCGGGGCGTAATGCCGCGCGTCCCATCTGAGAAAACGTCAGCAGATCATCCACCAATGTACCCGCAAACCGCGCCGAATCGATAATATTGCCGAGGAAACGCGTGCCTTTCTCGGTCAGCCGCGCGCCTTCATATTCGCGCAGCAGATCGCCATAGCCGACGATGTGTCTTAGCGGAGCACGCAGATCGTGTGACACGGAATAGGAGAACGACTCTAACTCTTTGTTGGCGCGCCCGAGTTCCGCCGCAATCTGCGCCATCTCTTCGGCGCGGCGCAATACGATACCGAGCACGGCAGAGCGGAACTCGTGCGCGATGGCAACTTCGCTGTCTCGCCAGCGCAGCGAACGATAGCGAACCGTTTCGCGCCATGTCTCGAAGCTTTTGCGCGGCGACAGCACAGTGAGTCCGGCGCTCGGTGGCTGCTGCTCAGCTATCCCCCCCGGCGTTGGTTGCAAAGTCACACCGAACTTACGCGGGTCGCCCGCCCATTCGATGGTCCGCACGACCTCCGGTCGGAACCAGATCACGAAATGCCGGTGCAGTCGCGAGATCTGTACCGCCAGCAACCCGCTAGCCACATGCGCGAATGCCGCCATGTCGGGCATCAGCAGCGACAGCGCATCGCTCTGGAACACGTCTCTCGTCGACGATCCGGCGATAAAATCGACGATGCGCTCGATCGTCTCGTTGTTCGGCGTATCGCCCACCGTCAAGATACGGCCGTCGAGCACCACCGCTGCGCCATGCGCGGACATGAAGCGTAGCAATGCATGCGGTGTCGACACCAGACCCGCGGCGAAATCGTCGCGGTCCGACATCGTCGCGATCAGTTCGACGAGACGCTGCCGGAGCGTCAAGCGGTGATCTGCTTCGATACTGTCTTCCTTCGCCTCCAACTGCAACGACAACACCTCACCCAGGTGCTCACACGCTGCCCGCAACTCGAAACTGACCGCGTGTGGCCGATGCCCATGACAGGAGACAAGCCCCCAGAGCTTGCCACGCACGATGATCGAGATCGACATCGAACTGGCGGTCCCCATATTGCGCATGTATTGCAGGTGCACTGGCGACACACTGCGCAACGACGCAAAAGACAAGTCCGTGGGCCGACCGGTCAGCGGGTGAATGGTCGGCACCAGCAATGCAGGCGTGTAATCCGCATCGGCGATCAGCCGCAGATGGTGGCGCAGGTAGAGCGAGCGCGCCTGTTGTGGAATGTCGCTGGCCGGGAAATGGTGATTCAGAAACGACCCATACCCGGCCTCCCGATCCTCTGCGAGCACCCGCCCGCTGCCATCTTCATCGAAGCGGTAGACCATGACACGGCCGAAGCCGGTGATGCTGCGCATTTCGCGGGCGGCCAGCGCACCCAACTGCTCGACCGTTTGCATCCCCTGTAGCCGATGCACAAACGTGCGCACGAGCGAGTAGATCGGGCTGAACACATTGCCAACACGCCCGGTGGGCTCGATTTCCAATATGAGCGCGCCATCACACGCATGCAATAGCAAATCGGCCATTCTTTCGCCGCGCACCTGAGCCGCCTGCCCAACGCGACGCGTCCCCGATACGACCTCGTCCGTCGCCTCGGGCACCAGTCGGGCCGATGTATCGTGCGCCCAGGCAATCCGGCCGACGTAGATCGGTTGACCGTCGATATCGGTCGATTTCAGTACGTCCGCGATGGCCGCCGTGCCCGCCTCGCCAATCAAGAGCTCGACTGAACGTCCCAACAAACCCCGCACGGGTTCACCGATCAAGTCGGCGACATTCGATGAGGCCTGCACGATCATCAATGCGGCGTCCAGTGACACCAGATAGCCATGCGGCTGGATTGCCGCCGGGAGATGGATCGGTTCGCGATCGCACTCGGTGAGCGCAGGGCCGGGCAATGAATCGATGCCGACCGGGATGCCTGTCTTGAGGTTGATATCGGCATCCCGGCCCCCCCCCTCATGCGTGGCCTCGCCCGCGTCGCCGGTAAGGCGATCACGCCCCGGATTCATCGCGCAGCCCCGTGGGCTGTGGGCACGAGCCACTGTTGCAGCACCGCGAACGTCTGCTGTGCGGAGCGCACCGCAGCGTCGTACTGGTCGACCGGCACCCCCTGTGCGGCCGTTTCCTTGAACGTGTTCCACATACTGCCGGTGCGTTCGCGATACGGATCGAAGTACGCATAACCTCGATGCTCGCTGAGGCCGAAGCGATTGGCCATGACCGGCCCGATCATCCGGCCACCCAGCGTCGAGCCCTCCATCACGTACATCGATCCGAATGCGCGACCCAGCGAATCGAGCGGCAGCAAACGGCCCAATACTTCAGGAGCGATCTCTGCGCGCATCGCGGGCGGCAATGCAGGCGGTGCAGAGCGCTGCGCCCCCG
>CAWUJR010000229.1:0-6395 GCA_963922375.1 uncultured Robbsia sp. | reverse complement strand
CCGGCGTGCTTTGCTGCGGCCCCGCCGCTTTATCTGGTGCACGCGACAGGCGAACATCGGAGTCGTTGCTTCTTCTATCAGGAAGCCAGCGCGCTGCCTGTCATCACGTCCGCCTCCGACAGGCCGCCTCATAGGCCGCCTCAAACGTCGCCCGACACGGGTGCCACCGGACTTCGCGTGGTCCGCGTGAGCAAAACCTTCGACTCAGCCCATGGCACGGTCCATGCGCTCGATGACGTGTCGTTCGCGTTACGCCCCGGTGAGACGCTGGGGCTGGTCGGGGAATCGGGTAGCGGCAAATCCACGCTAGCCAAAGTGCTGCTTGGACTGGAAGCGCCGGACGAAGGCGGCGCGATCGAACTCAACGGCCAGCCGCTACCCCAAAGGGTGACAGCGCGCTCGCCGGATCAGATTCGCGCGATGCAGATCGTGTTTCAACATCCTGACGCCGCATTGAACCGGGCGTGGTCGGTTCGCCAGCTCGTGTCCCGCTCGATCCGGAAACTGATGCCGGTTCGTACCGCATCCCATCGCGGCCGGGAGGGGGCCGTCGCCGTCGGACCCGTCGACATGCGGTTGAACGATCTGCTGGCTGCCGTTCGGCTCGCGCCGCGTTTTCTGCACGCTCGCGTGGCCAGCTTGTCCGGTGGATTGAAGCAGCGCGTAGCCATCGCTCGCGCGTTTGCCGGCGACCCGCAGATCGTCATTTGCGACGAACCCACATCGGCGCTCGATGTCTCCGTGCAGGCCGCTATCCTCAACTTGCTGACCGAACTCCAGCGCCGCCAAGGCGTCAGTTATCTATTTATCTCGCATGACCTCGAGGTGGTCAGGTATCTGGCCGACCGGATCGCCGTGCTGTATCGCGGACGCATTGTCGAGATCGGCCCAGCGCGTGATGTGCTGTCTGGCCCTCATCATCCTTACACGGCTGAACTTGTCGCCGCCGCCCGCATGCATGCACTCTCGTCGGAAACGGCCGCGGCGACAACCGCGTCCGCGATGCCACCCTCCACATCCGCAGGACCCTCGGTGACGCATGCGCAGACACCGCGCGCCAAGGCATCGCTTGCGGGCTGCGTCTTCGCTCCGCGATGTCCGCTTTTTATCGGAGACATTTGCGCGCACGAACGACCTGTTCTCAGTCCGATCGATGGCGAGCATGCGCTCGCCTGCCACCTCTCCGCTGACCGCCTACCGCGTGTGCTCCAAGCCCGTGCGCCGGAAAGGCACGAGGGCGCACGGAATACCAAGAAAAACGGAAAATAAGCAACAATGCCCAGGCGCGGGACGAGGCGAGAGACTAGGGTAAACGATATACGGGTATGTCCCTACCTTCATTATCACGCAGATACGAGGCTGTCCGCACATACCAGCAGAAACCGCGTCTTGTGAGTCGTCAAATTGTCGGTATATGATAAGCACTCGGGGCACTGACATCATCGGTAACAGATTTTGCCGCCGTTGAAACCCGTTTGCCTTTTTTCACCGCTATCGTCAGTGCTTGGACGTTACGTCGTTCGGACGAAACGTAGGCAGAGGCCAGTCGCACCCGAGCCGGGCTGCGCGAGCGCCTTCATCATGACGGGAGGAGCGATGGCTTACGAAATTCCACGCCAGTTCTATAGCGCGGCGCTGAAGCGCGAAGCAATTCACAGAGTGCGTCACGAAGGCAAGTCGCCTGAACGCGTTGCCCGGGAGCTCGCGCTGTCGTCAGTCCGGCTGTGCGAATGGCTCGCAGCCGATGGCCTAGGCGCATTCTCCGAATTCACGCCGGATCCAGGTGAATTGCCGGATGTTCTGGTCGGGAGTACAAGTAAGCCGGACGTCTTTTCTCTTGCCGCGGCCGTCGCTCGCCACAGTGATGCGCGCCCGCTGAATTAAGCGGGACGCGCTTGTCGCAGAAGTGACCGCGGGTTGGGAACTCTCGAGGATAGGACGCGTCCGACCAGAACGTATCGTGTGCGATGCCGCCTGTGAGTCCCTGGAGATATCTATGTCTGAATGCAGTACCCGCCCCGCCATGTCCGCTGTGAGCCTTCCCTGCGCCTCCACGCCCTCAACCACCTTGTGGAGACAGAAGCGTCTGAGACACCTTATCGGTGCGGTATCGGTTGCCGGTTGCCTGTTGTCGACGACTGGCGCATCTGCGCAAAGCGCAAGCGATGCAACCGTGCAAGCCGGCCCGTCAGAGTGGTCCGCTGCGCTGCTGTTGTCGCAATGTAAAGAAACGAGCGATCCCACTGCGCAGGCGCAGTGCGTCGGCGCGATCCGTGGCATCGTTCATGGCTATCAGTATGGCGTCCTGCTGACCGCGAATGACAATCACATCGATACCAGCCAACTGGAAACGATTTCGATTTGTCTGAACGGCGTACCGGTGAAGACCTTGATTGCCGAATTCGTCGCCGATGCGGGTCAGGCGGATAGCGACGACCTCGCAAAAACGCCGGCTGAGACGGTGGTCCTTGGCGTCATCCACCATCACCACCGATGCCAATAACGCGATAAACGCCGCCAACGCGCGTCGTTATCGGTCTTGTCGCGCGGCGCACAGAGCGGGTCATTCAGCGTACGCTTTCCCGGCCGGTGACGGGGGGTCGGACAGAAATACTCGCAAACGAGTGTTGCGCAAACACCCCTTCTCCCATTCGGGCCTTTATTTTGACGCCCCGTGTCTTCAGACATTGGCTTAACATGTGAATCATGTAGAGCCCAATCGATACGTCGCGGTAAATGTTGCAGTAAGGCCGATGTGGTCTGCGGATTGCTGTGGCACCAGCGACACCGATTGAGCGCCGTACCGAAAGCAAAGCTTGGCAGGACAGGAAATGTTGTTGTCGCGGTGATGAGAAGATCATCGCTTCATCAGCACTGTGTTCCACGTTGGCGAAGGGGAAAGCATGGATATCTACAGCAGTTTCGCAACACGCTTCGACAAGTCCCGCGAGGAAGAATTTTCGCTGGAAGAATACCTCGAACTGTGTAAGCAGGATCCCTCGGTTTACGCGACTGCCAGCGAGCGTATGTTGATGGCAATCGGTGAGCCCGAAACGTTGGATACGCGCAGCGATCCAAGGTTATCCAGGATTTTTGCCAACAAGGTGATGAAGATCTACCCGGCTTTCCGGGAGTTCTATGGCACCGAGGAAGTCATCGAACAGGTGGTTTCCTATTTCCGACACTCGGCGCAAGGCTTGGAGGAGAAGAAGCAAATCCTTTACTTACTGGGTCCGGTCGGCGGCGGTAAGTCGTCGATTGCCGAACGGCTCAAGCAGTTGATGGAGAAGATTCCGTTCTATTCGATCAAAGACTCACCAGTCAACGAATCGCCGCTTGGTTTGTTCGATTACGACGAGGACGGGGCGATTCTCGAGGAAGAGTTCGGCATCCCGAAACGTTACCTGAAGAACATTCTGAGCCCGTGGGCGGTCAAGCGCTTGCACGAGTACAACGGCGACATTCGAAAGTTTCGGGTAGTAAAGCGCTATCCTTCCGTGCTGCGCCAGCTAGGCATCGCTAAGACCGAACCGGGCGACGAAAACAATCAGGACATTTCGTCGTTGGTCGGTAAGGTGGATATCCGCAAACTGGAGAAATACTCGCAGGACGACGCCGATGCGTATAGCTATTCGGGCGGCTTGTGCCTCGCTAACCAGGGCTTGCTCGAATTCGTTGAAATGTTCAAAGCGCCGATCAAGGTGCTGCACCCACTGCTGACAGCCACCCAGGAAGGCAACTTCAAGGGAACGGAAGGCTTCGGTGCGATTCCATTCGACGGCATCATCCTGGCACACTCGAACGAATCGGAGTGGAAGGCATTTCGCAACAACAAGAATAACGAGGCCATGCTGGACCGGATTTACATCGTCAAGGTGCCGTATTGCCTACGTGTGAGTGAAGAGGTCCGCATTTACGAAAAATTGCTTCGCAATTCGTCATTGGCCGATGCTATATGCGCCCCCGGTACGCTGAAGATGATGGCGCAATTCTCCGTCTTGACGCGCTTGCACGAACCGGAGAACTCCAGCATCTACTCCAAGATGCAAGTCTATGACGGCGAAAACCTGAAGGATACGGATCCGAAAGCGAAGTCGTATCAGGAGTATCGCGACTTCGGCGGCGTGGACGAAGGGATGAATGGCACATCGACCCGGTTTGCCTTCAAAATTTTGTCGCGCGTCTTCAACTTCGACTCGACAGAAGTGGCGGCCAATCCCGTGCATCTGATGTATGTGCTTGAACAGCAAATCGAGCGCGAGCAATTCCAGGCCGATCAGGAACAAAAGTACCTGTCGTTCGTGAAGGACCAACTCGCGTCACGATATGTCGAGTTCATCGGCAAGGAGATCCAGACTGCTTACCTCGAATCGTACTCGGAATACGGGCAGAACATCTTCGATCGGTATGTGACCTACGCGGACTTCTGGATTCAGGATCAGGAGTTCCGCGACCACGATACCGGCGAGAGTTTCGACCGTGCGGCGTTGAACGCCGAGTTGGAGAAAATCGAGAAGCCCGCCGGCATCAGCAATCCGAAGGATTTCCGTAACGAGATCGTCAACTTCGTGCTGCGGGCCCGCGCGGGCAATGCGGGAAACAATCCGCACTGGACCAGTTATGAAAAGCTGCGTCGGGTGATCGAGAAGAAGATGTTCTCCAACACCGAGGAGTTGCTCCCGGTCGTATCGTTCAACGCCAAAGGCTCGGCGGAAGAGCAACGCAAGCACGACGAGTTCGTCAATCGGATGGTGACCAAAGGCTATACGCCGAAGCAGGTCCGATTGTTGTGCGAATGGTATCTGCGCGTGCGGAAGGCATCGTAGCGTCCACACCGACGTCCTTCAACGACTCGGTCTGCTCTGTCTGATTCGGCTGGCGTCTAAACGCCAAACGTGTCGGGATGGGGCAGACAGTTGTACCTCGCGTGTAAGCGAGCGCTTTAAAGCCGGTGGCGCCCGCGTACCGTGCCCATGTTTTTCTTGCAGGAGACGGTATCTTGCTGCACCAGATAATCGATCGCAGACTTGCCGGCAAGAACAAAAGTATCGCCAACCGGGAGCGCTTCCTGCGGCGATTCCGCAGTCACATTCGTGGCGCGGTGACGGAAGCGATCCGCGATCGCGGCATTAAAGACATCGAGAAATCGGAAAAGATCACGATCCCTAAAAAGGACGTTTCCGAACCGGTGTTTGGCCACGGTCCCGGTGGCACGCGCGAAATGGTCCACCCCGGCAATCAGGACTATATGCGCGGCGACCGCATTGCTCGGCCTAACGGGGGCGGCGGCGGTGGCGGATCGGGCAGCGGCGCTGCCAGTAACGATGGTGAGGGCGAAGATGAATTCGCATTCGAGCTGAGTCGCGAAGAGTTCATGCAGTATTTCTTCGAGGACCTCGAGCTCCCCCGCCTGTTGGCGAACCAGTTCCTGACCGTACCTAATTGGAAAAGCGTACGCACCGGCTATTCGGCCGAGGGTACACCGAACAACATTCACATCGTGCGCTCGCTACGTAGCGCATTGGGCCGCCGGATTGCCCTTGGCTCGCCGCTGGCCGCGGAAATGCGCGAGTTGGAAGAAGCGCTGGAGGCGTTGGAAAAGTCGCCTGCCGATAGCCCGTCGCGACGGGAAGAAATCCGCCGGTTGAAGGCGGAGATTGTCCTTCTGGAAGGACGGATGCGTAGGATCCCGTTCATCGATCCATTCGACTTGCGCTACGTGAATCGGACGCGCCAGTCCGAACCGTCGAGTCAGGCAGTGATGTTCTGCGTGATGGACGTGTCCGGGTCGATGGATGAGAACCGCAAAGACTTGTCGAAGCGTTTTTTCATTCTGTTGTATCTCTTTTTAACGCGCAATTACGAGCGCATTGAGATGGTGTTCATACGCCACCATACGCGGGCGGACGAGGTCAACGAAGAGACGTTTTTTCATTCGCGCGAAAGCGGCGGGACGGTGGTGTCCAGTGCCCTCGAATTGATGGCGAAAATCATCGAGGAACGCTACCCACCGAACGAATGGAATATCTATGGCGCGCAAGCATCGGACGGTGATAACTGGAACGACGACTCGCCTAAATGCCGAAGCTTGCTGAGTACCGCGATTTTGCCCGCCTGCCGATACTTCGCTTATATCCAGGTCGCGCCGGAAGAACAGAATCTGTGGCAGGAATACGAGCAGATGGCGGTCGACCATCCGCAATTCGCGATGAAGAAAGTGCAGTCAGCGGCGGATATCTACCCGGTGTTCCGTGAGCTGTTCGAGAAACCTACCGCACGCTGAATCGAGGGAGGACCCATGAACCGACCTGAAGCAAGCACTGAATCGACACGACCGACCCGCTCGGCCGACGTCCCCCCGGCGATGTCCGCTGCGGCAGGAGAAAGCACACTCC
>CAWUJR010000228.1:0-6405 GCA_963922375.1 uncultured Robbsia sp. | reverse complement strand
CAGCACGCAGCCGCGCCTGTTCGCCGACGCGCAGCACCTCGGCTGCGGCGACCCCTTCGGGATAGGGCAGATCGCTTTCCACGACCATCGCATGGCGCAGCGGAATCGTGAAAATCACGCCCAGCGCGCCGCCGGCCGCGCAAATGCCGAAGGTCTCCAGGAACGGAAAGCCTTGCCAATGCCCGACCATCAGCAGGCCCGGGACGATGAAGATGACCGAGGACAGCGTGCCGGCTGCAGACGCTTGCGTCTGCACCATATTGTTTTCGAGGATGTTCGAGCCGGAAAACGCCCGTAACGCCGCCATCGAAATGATCGCGGACGGGATCGCCGACGAAAATGTCAGGCCCACCTTCAGGCCAAGATAAATATTCGATGCGGTAAAGATAACCGTGATCAGCGCGCCAAGGATGACGCCGCGCACAGTGAGTTCCGCCACTTCCCGGGGAAGGGAGGAGGAGGACGCTAGCGGCACTGTCATGTGAGTCTCCTGATATTTATAAGGCCGGCGGCCATAGTAAATTATCAAGCGTCTCAAAAAAATAGGGACCGACACAGCCGAATGCGCGAAATGCTTGCGACAAGGATGTTGCCGGCCCCTCGGCCTGGTTAGACGCAGATCAGCAGTGGAAACGCAATCAGAACCAACCCGGAAAGGGCCGGTTCTCGAGCAATCAGGCCAGTACGGCTGCGATCGCGTCGGTGACCGCGTCGATATTACGGGTGTTCAGTGCGGCGACGCAGATGCGGCCCGTGCTGACCGCATAGATCCCGAAGTCTTCGCGCAGACGGTCTACTTGCGCGACGCTCAGACCAGAATAAGAAAACATCCCGCGTTGTTCGTTGACGAAACCGAAGTCGCGGGCGGTGCCTTTGGCTTTCAGCTTCTCGACCAGCGATGCCCGCATCGTGCGGATGCGCTCGCGCATTTCGCCCAGTTCGGCTTCCCACATCGCGCGCAGCGCCGGGTCGGTCAGCACGGCCGCGACGACCGAACCGCCGTGCGTCGGCGGGTTCGAATAGTTCGTGCGGATCACGCGCTTCAATTGCGACAACACGCGCTTCGACTCGTCCGCATTCTGTGTCACGATCGACAACGCGCCCACGCGCTCGCCATACAGCGAGAACGACTTCGAGAACGAGCTCGACACGAATGCTGATAGACCCGCTGCGGCGAACAGGCGCACCGCTGCCGCATCCGCATCGATGCCGTCGCCGAAGCCCTGGTAGGCCATGTCGAGGAACGGCACCAAACCGCGTTCGGCGATCACCGAGACGATCTTCTGCCACTGGTCGGTGCTCAGATCCACGCCGGTCGGGTTATGGCAGCAAGCGTGCAGGACGATCACGGTGCCGGGCGCATACGATTCGAACGCGGCGATCAACTGATCGAACGCGACGCCATGAGTGGCGGCGTCGTAATACGGATAGTTGACCACCTCGAAGCCGGCGCCTTCGAACAGCGCGCGATGGTTTTCCCAGCTCGGATCGCTGATCGCGACCTTGGCCGTCGGGTTCAAGCGCTTCAAGAAATCGGCACCGATCTTCAGCGCACCCGTGCCGCCCAACGCCTGCGCGGTGACCACACGGCCCGCCTTGATTAATGCCGAATCGGCGCCAAATAGCAGAGACTGGACGGCTTGGTCGTACGACACCAGCCCGTCGATCGGCAGATAGCCGCGCGGTGCGGCCGCGGCCACGCGGGCTTTTTCCGCCTCGCTGACCGCCCGCAACAGCGGCACCCGACCAGCGTCATTCGTATAGACACCCACGCCCAGATTGACCTTGGTCGGCCTCTGGTCAGCGTTGAATGCTTCATTCAGGCCAAGGATGGGGTCGCGCGGGGCGAGTTCGACTGCGGAAAACAACGTCATTTCGAGGGCTCTGATGAGAAAAATCCGGGACTGGCCGGAAGGACTAGAATAGTCGTTCCGCTAAATTTCTAGCCGCGTCCTCTTTTTAAGATGGCGCGATATGCGCGTTTTGCGCGTGTTGATCCCCCATATTTTAAGCCAATGACCGAACTGCGGGAAGTCTCAAACGAACTAGACGAGTCGAAATTCGTGCAATTCGAGGGCTCGCCTTTCCAGCTCTACCAACCCTATCCGCCCGCCGGCGATCAGCCAACGGCGATTCAGACGCTGGTCGAGGGCGTTGAAGACGGCCTGTCGTTTCAAACATTGTTGGGCGTCACCGGTTCCGGCAAGACGTTCTCGATGGCCAATGTGATCGCCCGGCTCGGACGCCCGGCCATCGTCTTCGCACCGAACAAGACGCTGGCCGCGCAGCTGTATTCGGAATTCCGAGACTTCTTCCCGCGCAATGCGGTCGAATACTTCGTTTCGTATTACGACTACTACCAGCCGGAAGCGTATGTGCCGCAACGCGATCTGTTCATCGAAAAGGACTCGTCGATCAACGAGCACATCGAGCAGATGCGTTTGTCCGCGACCAAGAGCCTGTTGGAACGCCGCGATGTCGTGATCGTCGCCACCGTCTCGGCGATCTACGGGATCGGCAATCCGGGCGAATATCACAAGATGATTCTGACGTTGCGCAACGGCGACAAGATGGGGCAACGCGAGGTGATCGCGCGCTTGATCGCGATGCAGTACAACCGCAACGAAGCCGATTTCAGTCGTGGCACGTTCCGTGTTCGCGGCGACACGATCGACGTGTTTCCGGCCGAGCATGCCGAATTGGCGGTGCGCATCGAGCTATTCGACGACGAAATTGATTCATTGCAGCTGTTCGATCCGCTCACCGGACGCGTGCGGCAGAAGATTCCGCGTTTTACGGTCTATCCGTCGTCGCATTACGTCACGCCGCGCGATACGGTGATGCGCGCGATCGAGACGGTCAAAGCCGAATTGCGCAGTCGTCTCGAGTTCTTCTATCAGGACGGCAAGTTGGTGGAAGCGCAACGGCTCGAGCAGCGCACCCGCTTCGATCTGGAAATGCTGCAGGAACTCGGTTTCACGAAGGGCATCGAGAATTACTCCCGGCACTTTTCCGGCGCAGCGCCCGGAGAACCGCCGCCGACGCTCGTCGATTATCTGCCAAGCGACGCGCTGATGCTGCTCGACGAGTCGCATGTGCTGATCGGTCAATTGAACGGGATGTATAACGGCGACCGGGCGCGTAAGGAGAATCTGGTCGATTACGGATTTCGTTTGCCGTCGGCGCTGGACAACCGGCCGCTGAAGTTCGCCGAGTTCGAACGCAAGATGCGCCAGGTCGTCTTCGTGTCGGCGACGCCCGGCGATTACGAAAATCGGACTGCCGGGCAGGTGGCCGAGCAACTGGTCCGCCCCACGGGGCTTGTCGACCCGCAGATCGAGGTCCGGCCGGCACGTACGCAGGTCGACGATGTGCTGTCGGAAATCCACGAGCGCGTAAAGGTCAACGAACGGGTGCTGGTGACCGTGCTGACGAAGCGCATGGCCGAGCAATTGACCGACTTTCTGGCCGAGCACGGCGTCAAGGTCCGCTATCTGCACAGCGACATTGAGACGGTCGAGCGCGTCGAGATCATTCGCGACCTGCGCCTGGGGACGTTCGACGTTCTGGTCGGGATCAACCTGCTGCGCGAAGGTTTGGATATTCCGGAAGTCTCGTTGGTCGCGATTCTGGATGCGGACAAAGAGGGTTTCCTGCGAGCGGAACGCTCGTTGATTCAGACGATCGGCCGCGCGGCGCGGAACGTGAACGGACGCGCGATTCTGTATGCGGATCGCGTGACCGACTCGATGCGCCGTGCCATCGACGAGACCGAGCGCCGCCGGACGAAGCAGATTGCGCACAATGCCGAGCACGGGATCGTGCCAACCGGCGTCGTCAAGCGCATCAAGGACATCATCGACGGGGTTTATGACGCCGACGATGCCCGCACGGAGCTGAAAGCCGCGCAGGAACGCGCCCGTTTCGAGGATATGAGCGAAAAGCAATTGTCCAAGGAGATCAAGCGCCTCGAAAAACAGATGACAGACCATGCGAAAAATCTGGAATTCGAGAAAGCTGCTCAGGCGCGCGACGCGTTGGCGAGTCTGCGGGAAAAGGTCTTTGGTGCGCGCGTCGACGATCATCTGTAAGGAAAATCCCAGGTGTTGCATTGGCGTCCCTTTCGCGCTCGTCATGGCTTGGCATCGAAAAGAGTGGTAGCATTTCGATTCTGAGAATCATTCGCATTATCGTTACTGACCCCGACGGCGCGCGCGGCGTTTGCCGTTTCGTTGCTGCCCGGCGCGTGCCGCCAGGCTGCGGTCGCAGACCGGCGGCCGGTGCGAGGCGTCCATCGGTTTCCGCTGTCAGGGCGATAAACGGATGCGGATACCAAGATCAAAAAATAGAGCGGCGCAACGCGCCGCGGGACAGGAGAGGGAGAATGATGTCGTCGCGTTTCGTTCGCAATGTTGTGATGGCTGCCGGTGTCGCCGGTGCTATGGGGGCCATGACGGCGGCGTCGGCTGCCGAATACCCAATCGGCAAGCAGCATATCGAGGGCGGGATGGAAATTGGCGCGGTGTATCTGCAACCGATCACGATGGCACCGGACGGACTGATGCGCAAAGCATCGGATTCCGACGTGCACCTGGAAGCCGACATCCACGCGGTGAAGAACAACCCGACCGGCTTCGCCGAAGGCGATTGGATGCCTTATCTCCAAGTCAGCTATGAAGTCAGCAAGGTGGGGACGGCGCAGGTCATCAAAGGCGACATGATGCCGATGGTCGCCAATGACGGTCCCCATTATGGCGACAATGTGAAGCTTTTCGGACCGGGTAAATATCACATGAAGCTGACGGTGAAGCCGCCGATGGAAACGGGCCGCATGGGCTTCGGTCGTCACGTGGACAAGGAAACCGGCGTAGGTCCTTGGTTCACGCCGTTTACGATCGAATATGACTTCCCGTTCGCCGGTATCGGCAAGAAGGGCGGTTACTAACCGGTTGCCGGTCCGGGCCACGCTCCATAGCAGATCACGCAAGCGGAAACCTTTTCTCATGAAGCACTCGAGCCTTATTGCGTTGACGCTCGCCGGCCTGGCCGTGGGCATGTCGACCTTCAGCGCGGCGCGCGCGGCGGATCTGCCGACGTTTCCGCTGGTGTTGACCGACGGCAAACTGTCGTCGGCACGCATCGAAGTGCCCGCTGGCCAGCGCATCAAGATCGAAGTCAAGAACGCCGGCACGACGGCGGCCGAATTCGAGAGCATTCAGCTGCGCAAGGAAAAAGTGCTGGCGCCCGGCGCGACGTCGTTTGTCGTGATCGCGCCGTTGTCGCCGGGCGAGTACAAATTTTTCGACGACTTCCACCAGGCAACCGCCCAAGGGGTCATCGTCGCCAAATAAGTCGGCAACCGCCTGCGGTACCCCGCCAAAGCCGGTGTGCACCGTAATGCACCCCCGCAGCACCCAGCAGCCCCAGCAGCACCCAGCAGCACCCAGCAGCACCCAGCATTAGGCCGTAGCGCAGCAGGAACGGAGTGGAACGATGGGTCAAATCATTTTTGTCGTCTGGCGCGAAAGTGTCGAGGCGTTATTGGTCGTGGGCATCCTGTACGCCTGGCTGAAGAACGGCGATGCGACCGCGCGCAGGGGGCTGCCCTATCTGTGGGCCGGTGTCGGCATCGGCCTCTTGGCTGCATTGGCCTTGGGCGCGGCGCTGGTCGGGTTCACCGAAGCGCTGTCCGGCAATGCACAAGACTATTTCCAAGCGGCGATGGTGCTGGTGGCGTGTGTGCTGATCGTGCAGATGGTGATCTGGATTAAACACCATGGCCGGACGATGAAGCGGGATATGGAAGCGTCCCTGCGGCAGCAGACCGAGACGGCCAACTGGTGGGGCATCACGTTGCTGGTCGCGTTGGCGATCGCGCGTGAGGGCAGTGAGACGGTGATCTTCCTCTATGGACTGGGCTTTGGTCAGTCCGGGCATATCGCACCGTCTTTGATAGCGGCGGTGTTCGTCGGGTTGGCGCTCGGACTCGCGACGTTTTATTTGTTGCAGCTCGGTGGGAAGATTTTTTCCTGGCGCCTGTTCTTCCGGGTGACGGAGATCATGCTGCTGTTCCTGGCGGCCGGCTTGTTCGAAATGGGGGTCGATAAACTGATCGGCATCGATGTACTGCCCACACTGATCGATAGCGTCTGGGACAGCAGTCGTTTGCTCGACGATGGCTCGACGTTCGGCTCGCTGGTTGCGACATTGACCGGCTATCGCGCGCATCCATCGTTGACCAATCTGCTGGCGTTCGCGTTGTTTTGGGTGGTGGTCTGGGGGCTGATCGGATGGTCCTCGCGCCGCACCGCCACCCGCAGGCCGGCTGTATGACGTCTTTCGTACAGGCTGCCGGCCGACGCGGTGCGGGTTGGCTCGCACGCGCCGGAAGATCGGAAGAGCACA
>CAWUJR010000227.1:0-6442 GCA_963922375.1 uncultured Robbsia sp. | reverse complement strand
TTCCGCTGCGCCACCGGACGACGATCGCTGAATGATGGACGGCGTGTAGCCGCAACAGTCAGCACGCGCCGCGTGAGTTATAATGCGTGGTTGCGCTGCACGAGTACCGTTGCGTTCGTATTGCCCGCATGCGATCGCTTTCTGCGATGGTTTGCCTCGGCGGCTTGCTTCGGCGCTTGTTCGCCCCGTGCGCCGAGCGGTGCGCGGTGCCGGCCTAGAGCGTTTGCCAGGCCGATTGCACAAGCCGGTTACGCCTGTTTTCTTGCTTATTTCCTTATTCGTTTCTTTTCGGCATTGCCCGGACTCGCCCACACATGTCCCAGAATCTCACCGCCGCCGTGCCCAAGGTCGGCTTCGTCTCGCTAGGTTGTCCCAAAGCGCTGGTCGACTCCGAACAGATCATCACGCAATTGCGCGCCGAGGGCTATCAGATCGCGGGCGACTACGCCGGTGCCGATCTGGTGGTCGTCAACACCTGCGGCTTCATCGATGAAGCCGTGCAAGAGAGCCTGGACGCGATCGGTGAGGCATTGTCGGAAAACGGCAAGGTGATCGTCACCGGGTGCCTGGGTGCGAAGAAGAGCGCCAGCGGTGGTGGCCTGATCGAAGAGGTGCACCCGCGCGTCCTCGCGGTCACCGGCCCGCATGCGGTCGGCGAAGTGATGCAGGTCGTGCACAACCATCTGCCCAAGCCCCACGATCCGTTCATGGATCTGGTGCCGGCCGCCGGCGTCAAGCTCACGCCGCGCCATTATGCGTATCTGAAGATTTCGGAAGGGTGCAATCATCGCTGCACGTTCTGCATCATTCCGTCGATGCGAGGCGATCTGGTCTCGCGGCCGATCGGCGAGGTGCTGCTCGAAGCTGAAAACCTGTTCAAAGCCGGCGTGAAGGAACTGCTGGTGATCTCGCAGGACACCAGCGCGTATGGCGTCGATGTCAAATATCGCGTCGGTTTCTGGCGCGGTCGGCCGGTCAAGACCCGCATGACCGAGTTGGTTGCGGCACTAGGCGACCTCGCGCAGGAGTACGGTGGCTGGGTGCGGTTGCACTATGTTTATCCGTATCCGCACGTCGACGAAATTCTGCCGTTGATGGCTGAAGGCAAGGTCCTGCCTTACCTGGACGTGCCGCTGCAACATGCGCATCCGGACGTATTGCGTCGGATGAAGCGCCCGGGCAATCCGGAGCGCACGCTCGAACGGATCCGCGAATGGCGGGCAATCTGCCCGGATCTGACAGTGCGCAGCACGTTCATCGCCGGGTTCCCAGGTGAGACCGAGGAAGAATTCCAGACGCTGCTCGATTTCATTGAAGAAGCGCAGATCGATCGCGTCGGGTGTTTTGCCTATTCGCCGGTTGAAGGGGCGACGGCAAACGACTTGCCGGGCGCGCTGCCGGACGATGTACGCGAGTCGCGTCGCGCGCGTTTCATGGAAGTGGCCGAGCGGGTGTCGGCGGAACGCCTGAAGCGCAAGATCGGAAAGTCGATTCGTGTGCTGGTCGACGAGACCTCGCAGAATGGCGGGGTCGGACGCTCTGCCGCCGATGCTCCCGAAATCGACGGTGTCGTGTATATAGAACCGCCGACCAAAGCGTCGAAGCGCTACAAAGCTGGCGACTTCGTCACCGTTAAAATCACCGGTGCCGACGGCCACGACCTGTGGGGCGAAGTCTGACCCGATACGCAACACGTCCCGCCGTTCAAGGCGGGAAAGATGTCGATTACTTCGCGTCCTCCGGCATGGCCGGATGGAAGTTCGGGTTCATCGGTCGGTTCATCGGACCGGGCACCGGCGTCACCTTGACCACCGGTCCGTTCGGACCGGGCTGCGTCACCACGTCGTAAGAAATATCCCCTGTGCAGGTGCGGGCGATCCAGCGTTGCGGCGCTTGGTCGCGGGGATTCGCATTGTCGGGCCGCTCGATGTTATCGACTTGGTCGCATCCGGAGCGCATCGCGGCGTCCAGACGGACCATGTTTTCTGCCGATGCATGCGACGGCGTCAAATCCGGTTGCTTTGGATGGGTGAATGGGAGATGCATCTGCGGCATGTGCCAGCTCGGCATCTGAAACGACGAACAGGCACTCAGCGTGAGCATCAGACCGACTGCCGCCAGCCGTTGTGGCAGCGACGCTGTCATCAAGCGCACGCAGCGCGTGGCCGGGGCCGTCGCGAAGGTTCGCACGGCCGGTAATGTCGGTGAAGGCATCGAAAACTTCCGAAAAGATAAGCAAGAGAACGCGATCATACCGCGCAGGCCGATATCGATCGACGCGAACCGTCTGGATCGATTCGCTCACGGCGCGATCCGACGCCGCGCACCGTCCTGGTTCGCAACGACGCGTGAGTGGGTGCGGCCCGCTATACTAATGCGCTCTATCGCTGATTTCCGAAAAAGGATAAGGTTTGTCGCATTACCCTTTGTTGCCGCGCGTCGGCAGATCTTTGAGCGGAGCATCCGCTATCGGGCGCCGTGCGACGGCGGTGCTGGGCCGCTGGCCGGCTGCACGCTCGACTGCACTACCGGCCGCATCGCTGCCAGCCATGCGGGCATCGCCACTTTTCTCTCTGCTGTATCGTTACAGGCGGAGGATGGTTGGCGTCGTGTTATGTGGCGCCGGATGGGCGGTCAGTGCAGGCGCCGGTGCACACGATGCGCTGGCGCCGAATCCGGCCTTCGCGCATTATCCTCACTATGTCGGCACACTGGGCGGCAAGCGTATTGTTCTGCGTCTGGGGGTCAAACCGGACGAGCCGGACGAATTGAATGGCGAGTACCAGTATGTGCCGCAGGGTCCGAGCATGTTGGTGGCAGGCGCGCGGGACGGCAACACGTTGACGCTCGAAGAGTCGGACGACGGCACCGAGATCAGTGGGCAATGGGTCGCCCAGTTCGCCGATGACGGCAGCCTGTCCGGTGTGCGCATGAACGATGACGAATCCGATCAGCAACCGCTCGCATTGAAGCCGGCGTCCGCGCCGCCCACGCTTGGCGCTCGGTCTGCCGCCGCGGCATCTGCAACACCTGCAACACCCGCAACACCTGCAGTCAATCCATAACAGTCAAGGACGCCCATGAGCGCATATCCATCGGGACAGCAACATTTGCAGACTGAGTTGCTGCATGATGATCCGGACCTCGCACCGGGTTTCGACGCGTTTCCGACGCCGGTCTATCGGGCGTCGACAGTGGTGTTCCCCGATCTCGCAACAATGCGCGATTTTGACCTGCATAGCGACCGGCAATGGCGCTATGGCCTGCATCAGACGCCGACCTCGGCAACGCTGGCGCACCGCCTGGCGCTGATCGAAGGCGGCAAGCATTGCCTGTTGCAGCCGTCCGGGCTGGCGGCCATATCGAACGTTTATTTTGCACTGGTAAGACAGGGCGACGACGTGTTGGTGCCGGACAACGCGTACCAACCGAATCGCGACCACGGCGAATGGCTCGCGCGCGACTTCGGCGTTACCGTGCGCTACTACGACCCGACGATCGGTGCCGGTATCCGCGATTTGATTCAGCCCAACACGCGCTTGATCTGGATCGAAGCCCCGGGATCGGTCTCGATGGAAGTCCCCGACGTGCCGGAGATCACTGCCGCCGCCCGCGCCGCCGGTGTGCCGACTGCAATCGACAATACCTATTCGGCGGGCCTCGGTTTTAAACCGTTTGATCATGGCTGCGACATCTCGATGCAGGCGCTGACCAAGTACCAGTCGGGCGCCAGCGACGTGCTGATGGGGGCGTTGATCACACGCGATGCGGCATTGCACACGAAGCTGAAACTCGCGCGGATGCGTTTGGGGCTGGGTGTGTCGCAGGACGACTGCTCGTTGATCTTGCGTGGCTTGTCGACATTAAGTCTGCGTTATGTTGCGCACGATCGCGCTGCGCTGGCGTTGGCAACGTGGTTGAAGCTTCGTCCCGAGGTGGCCGCCGTGTTGCATCCGGGCCTGCCGGACTGTCCGGGGCACGCGTGCTGGCGCAAATATTTTACGGCGGCGGGCGGCTTGTTCTCGGTCGTGTTCAACGACAATTACACGCCGAAGCAGATCGACGATTTCGTCGAAGGCCTCAAGCTGTTCAAGATCGGCTTTAGCTGGGGCGGTGCGTACAGTCTAGCGCTGCCCTACGACTTGGCGTCGATGCGTACCGCGAAACCCTGGCCGCATAAGGGCGGGCTGGTGCGGCTCTTCGTCGGTCTGGAAAGCGAAGAGGATCTGCGCGCGGACTTGGAGCAGAGTCTGGTCCGGCATCTGGTCTGAGCGCCGGCATCCGAACGCCGTGCTGACGCTCGGAGCCGGTCTCGGTTAGTCAGTCAGTGGGTCAGTTGACGAACAGTTTCACCAGGCCGTCCAGCCCCACATGGTCGAATGCCATCGTGGCCCCCGCGCGGACCACAGGCTTCGCGCGAAACGCCAGAGACAAACCGGCCGTCGCCATCATCGGCAGGTCGTTCGACCCGTCGCCCATCGCGATGGCGCGCGACCGGTCGAACCCCAAGCGACGGCATGCGTCCACGACGCAGCGCGCTTTGACGCTGCCATCGACGATCTCTCCCCGCACGTTGCCGGTCAGTTTGCCGTCGACGATTTCGAGCGTGTTCGCATGCGTCTCGTCCAGGCCCAGTCTAGTCTTCAGGCGCTCGGTGAAGAACGTGAAGCCACCGGACACCAGCAGTGTCGATAATCCTGCCGCCTTGACGCCCGCGAGCATCGCCTCCGCGCCCGGCGACAATTGCACGCGCTCGTCATACACGCGCTCCAAAACCGACGCATCCATGCCGGCCAGCAACGCCACCCGGCGCCGCAAGCTGTCGCTGAAATTCGTGATCTCGCCGCGCATCGCGGCTTCGGTGATCGCCGAGACTTCGGATTTCAGCCCGCAGAAGTCGGCGATCTCGTCGATGCATTCGATCGTGATCAGCGTCGAGTCCATATCCATTGCCAGCAAGCCGTAATCCGACAGCGACGCGACCGGTACATAGGCGAAGTCGAGTGCATCGGCGGCATGCGCCGCGCAGTAAGCAGCAACGGCATGGCGCTGGGTGGGCAGCGAGCCTTCGAAGCGTACGGCGCTCGCGTCGATGAGGTGTGCGGCGGACGCACCCGACAGCGTCCGCAGCGCATCGATGTGGCTGCCGGCGATCGGCGAAAGGCTTTGGATGACAAGATTCATGAGCGATGGGTGAGGGATGGGACGAAGGCCGATGTGCCTACGACGCGTATTGTAACGGCTGCCACGCCGCTTCAGGCATGCGCTACCATGGAAGAATGCCTTTGCCGGATGTCGCCATGAAAGCTGTTGCGCTCTATCAATACTTGCCCGTCGATGCGACCGAGGCGCTGGTCGATGTGACGCTTCCTACGCCCGCTGCTGCGGGGCGCGATCTTTTGGTTCGCGTCGAGGCGATATCGGTGAATCCAGTGGATACGAAAGTCCGGGCACCGAAAGACAAGATCGAAACCGTCCCGCGCGTGCTGGGCTGGGATGCGGCCGGCGTGGTGGAAGCGGTCGGGCCCGAGGTGACGTTGTTTCGCCCGGGCGATGCGGTCTACTATGCCGGCAGCATCACGCGCCCGGGTGCCAATGCGCAATATCATCTGGTCGACGAACGCATCGTTGCGCGAAAACCAGCGTCGTTGGATTACGCGGCCGCTGCCGCCCTCCCGCTGACCACGCTGACTGCATGGGAAGCGCTGTTCGACCGACTTGGTATCTCTGTCGAGGGCAACGACGCGGGTGCCGCGCTGCTGATCGTCGGCGCGGCGGGCGGTGTCGGATCGATGGCGATTCAATTGGCAAAGCGCCTGGGGCATTTGAAGGTGATCGCCACAGCGTCGCGGCCCGAATCCGTGCGGTGGTGTCAACGCTTGGGGGCCGATGCGGTCATCGATCACTTCGGCGATATGGCCGCCCAGCTGAAGGCACTGGACATCCATGCGGTGCCTTTTCTGTTGATCCTCAACGACAGCGACCGGCATTTTCCGGCCGCTGCGCGCATTGTCGCGCCGCAGGGCAAGATTTGTTCGATTGTGGAGAACCGTCGGCCCTTACCGGTCGAGGCGCTGAAGGCGAAGAGTGCGACATTCGTCTGGGAGTTCATGTTCACGCGGGCGATGTTCGAGACCGACGACATGATCGAGCAGCACCGCATCTTGTCGCGTGTCGCCGGCCTGATCGACGATGACGTCATCCGCGGGACGATGGCCGAGCATTTGGGGCCGATCAATGCGGCCAACGTGCTGATGGCGCATCGGCGGTTGGAGGCCGGGCGCACGATCGGAAAATTGGTATTGAGCGGGTTTGCGTGACGGGGCGGAGTGACGGGGTGACGTGAGACGTGACGGGGTGACCTAAGGGGGCCATGTCGGGCGCGTCTACCACGGCCTGCTGACCGGGCAAGCGCGATGGCGACGGGCGTCACCGCTTCCAC
>CAWUJR010000226.1:0-6454 GCA_963922375.1 uncultured Robbsia sp. | reverse complement strand
AACTTCGATAAAGACCTCCCGGTTCAGGACGTTTACGATTTCAATTTGCGAGTCTTCGAGGAAGATCGTCTGGTCGTCGAGACACAGAAACCTGAGTGGTTACCGCTGGATCCGTCTGCTGAGGGACATATTCCGGCGGATCGGAGTTCGATCGCTTACCGGAAAGGGCTCAGGAAGATGGGTTTCAGTGCATTGCTGGCTGCGTAAAGTGGGATGTTGCCTGAATACGATGCCCGTCACCGTCGCATCGGTCGAAACCCAAGGACGAGGCAATCGCCGCCACGCCCAAAACTGCGCGAACGGGACGACGGATTCGACATCGCAACCTCGGTCGAGTGAAGGAAAGGTTAATGCCTATGGCCAGGCAGCACGGCGCCAATCACCTGCTTTGCCGTTTCCACGATCACGTTCCCTTCATCCGGATCGCCCTTGAACAGGGTGGTCGCAAACGCTTTCGCCTGTTGCAACGTGATGTGCGGAGGCAACGGCGGGACATTCGGATTCGCTTTTACTTCGATCACGACCGGCACGTCCGACGCCAGTGCCGTGTCCCACGCGGCACCCATCGACTCGGCATTGTCGACATAGATCCCTTTAAGCCCAATCAGTTCGGCAAAGCGA
Organism: uncultured Robbsia sp.; assembly: GCA_963922375.1. Taxonomy (GTDB): domain Bacteria; phylum Pseudomonadota; class Gammaproteobacteria; order Burkholderiales; family Burkholderiaceae; genus Robbsia. Next base: position 5,833 of record CAWUJR010000226.1, on the reverse strand, counting down.
TGATAGGGAACCGACGGGATATCCTGCGACGCGGAGAACTTTGGATCTCCTTCCATCACGCGTTGTTCCCATGTGACCTGATTGAGATCGGCGTTATTCAAGACCATGCAGATCCAACGCGGCGTTTTCCACTGTTTGTAGTATTTCGCGACCGTGATCAGTTCGGCCATATTGTTCATCTGCATCGCGCCGTCACCGACGATGGCAATGACCGGGCGGTCCGAATGCGCGAATTTGGCGGCGATCGCGTACGGCACGGCGGCACCCATCGATGCGAGGCCACCGGACAGAGAGCACATCATCCCGCGCTGCACTTTGAGATCGCGTGCGTACCAATTCGCGCACGATCCGGAGTCGCTGGTGACGATGGCGTTCGCCGGAATGCGAGGCGATAGTTCGTAAATGGTGCGCTGCGGATTGATCCCGACTGTGGCGCTGTCTTTTGATTCTTCCAGTGCACGTTTTTCCAGTGTCTTCCACCAGTCGACGTTCCAGCCTGCGATCTTTTTGCGCCAGCTTTGGTCCTCTTTCTGATGCAACAACGGCAACAGTGCGCGTAACGTTTCGCCGCTGTCGCCCACAAGGTTCACTTCCATGGGATAACGCAGACTCAACATATCGGCTTTCAGGTCGATCTGGACGCCGCGCGCCGCGCCTTCTTTCGGCAAGAATTCGGCATAGGGAAAGCCCGAGCCGATCATCAGTAACGTATCGCACTCGGTCATCATGTCGTAGCTGGGCTTCGTGCCGAGCAAGCCGATCGATCCGGTCACCCAGGGCAGGTCGTCCGGCAGCACCGCTTTGCCAAGAAGTGCTTTTGCCACGCCCGCGCCTAGCTTGTTGGCGACCGCTGCCAGATCGTCGCTGGCGCCAAGCGCGCCGGCACCGGCCAGAATCGCCACTTTTTTTCCGGCGTTCAGGACGTCTGCCGCGCGTTGCAGATCTTCCTGGTAGGGCAGCACCCGTGACGGCTGATAGCCGACGCCGGAATGGAGCGTGCCGTGCTTGCGTCCCGGCGCTTCATACGGCAGATCTTGCAGATCGTTCGGCAAGATCAGCGCGGTCACCTTGCGTTCGGAAAGCGCGGTTCTGACGGCGCGATCGATCAGGTGCCGGACCTGTGCCGGTACTGTCGCTTGCTCGACGAATGCGCCAGCGACATCCTTGAAAAGCGATGCCAGATCGAGTTCCTGTTGATAATGGCCACCCAATGCTGCGCGGGCTTGTTGGCCGACAATCGCCAACACCGGCATATGGTCCATCCGCGCATCGTAGAGACCGGTCACCAAGTGTGTGGCGCCCGGTCCAGAGGTGGCAATGCAGACCCCCAGCTCGCCGGTAAATTTGGCATAGGCCGATGCCATGAATGCCGCCATCTCTTCGTGACGGGCTTGGACGAACTCGATTTTCCCCTCGGCCCGATTGAGCGCGCCGAAGACGCCATTGATACCGTCGCCGGGATAGCCGAAGATTCTCCTTACGCCCCATGTATATAGCCGATCGACGATGAAGTCGCCCACGTTTTGATCGCTCATCTTGCTCCCCGTCAGTGAATGATGCCAATGCTTTCAGGCCGTCGCGCTCAGCAAGATGCGGTTTGCCGAGAGGTCGGATCCCGGACCTAATTTGGTCTGAATCGCTTGCCGACGAGCAAAGCGCGGTCCTGAAAGCTCAGCGAAGGCGGCGGAAAGGGAAGTGCATGGGCGCTTCAGCGGGGCCGCAGGCCGATTGAGGCGTTTCTGGTGAAAGTTTCAGTGGTGGTCCAGTTCTTCCAGGCCGCCTGAATATTTTGTGCGCTATCCGAGGCAGGATCGGGGCGCAACGGCCAGCGAAGTGGGTCTTGATAACCCCAATGGTTGGGGACGGTCCCGTTCACCGCTTTGTAGGCCCACATGCTCCAGCTAAGACCGGCAGCATCGTAGGTGTCGATCACGTGTTGCCAGATGGCTGGACCGGTATTGAATGCATTGAACTCGCCGATATACCCCGGCACGTGCCAATCTAAGTGCGCTTTGAAATCTGCTGCCGACCGATTCGCACTTGCGACAACGGCATCCGCCAACTGCGCTGCACTTTCGCCTTCTTTGGGCCAGCGGTAGACATGCATTTCATACACGACATTCGTCCATGCCCGCGAGCGCGGATCGGGCAACATGTTCCAGTCCCAATTTCCGAATGCCCCCTCAATAAAAATCATATGGTGCGGGTCGACTGTGCGAATGGCGTGGTAAAGCCTGTCATAAGCGCGCCAGACCGTGGCTTTGGCCGGCATGCCGTGTGGCGGGGCCGGCTCGTTCATCAGATCGTACCCCGCGATCGTGGCGTCGCCTTTGTAGTGTCTGGCTATTCGGGACCACATCAGGTCGGTGTTGTCTTGAGCGTTGGCATCCGTCCAATACCCGTTGCGATCGGCTTGACCTGTATTCGATGCCGGGCTCTGACTCCCTATGACACCATGCATGTCGAGCACAACATACACGCCGTGCGCGCGGCAGTCTCGTACGATGGCATCCAGGACGTCGAAAGCATCGGCGCGCCACCCCGAAGGGGTCGGATTCGATAAATCGAAGAACTGGCCCCACCATAACGGAATGCGCACGAGATTGTAGCCAGCGTTGGCGATCTTTTGAATGTCGTCGTCTGTCATCCAGCTTTGTTGATAACCGCGCATCAACTGACGACTGACTGACGGACCGAAGCGATTATCGAGTGTCTGCATCACGCTATAGGTATCGCGAAGCTTCTGTGTTCGATCCATCGGTGACATAAAAGGCTCCATGACAAACCATCCGCCCAGATTAAAGCCGGTCAGGTGCACCGCATTGCCGGTGGCATCAACAATGTCATGGTCCCGCGTGTGCAACAAACCAGGTGCGGCCAGTGCCGTCACACTTGTCGCGACGAAAAAAGCAGTCGCGGCCAGTTTCGTCAAGGTGCGGCAACGTGCAACGACGGCAACGCTCGGGATCCATGACGGCGCTTGCGAAATGCGCATTTTTATCACGCTTCGTACAATTCCAGCGGTAAGTCATCGGGGTCGGCAAAGAAGGTGAATTTCTTCCCGGTGTACTCATCGATCCGGACCGGTTCCGAATCGACGCCGTGCAGACGCAATGACTGCACCGCTGCGTCGAGATCCGGCACCCGGAACGCCAGGTGTCGCAGGCCGCATGCCTCCGGCCGGCTGGTGCGCGGCGGTGGTGACGGAAAAGAGAATAGTTCGATCTGGGCACCATTCGGCGTGCGCAGATCGAGCTTATAAGAATCGCGTTGCTCACGGTACACCTCGGCCACGATCTGCAATCCCAATATTTCCGTGTAAAAGCGGCGTGAGCGTTGATAATCGGAAGCGATGATGGCTACGTGGTGGATGCCTGATATGTTCACAGAAGGTGCCTAATTAAGGGGGCTGAGCGCCGTAGCGTATGGACGGTGCAATTTTACTGCACTTGCAGCATTGCTTTGCGAAGGCAAAGTGCAGGTGCGGGTGTACCAATAAAAACCCTTGACCTAGAGTGCGCTCGAAGTCTCAATATTCCAATTGTCATTACGATGAGGCAGCCATGAAGATTGGTGATATCGCGCGTCATACAGGACTCACGGTCCATACCATACGGTATTACGAGCAAATTGGCTTGCTGCCGCCCGCTCGGCGAGATGGCATGGGACAGCGCGTTTATGAGATGTCGATCCTCGTTTGGATCGAATTCCTTGGACGGCTGAAGACCACCGGTATGTCTATTCAAGAGATGTTGCGATATGCCCAATTGCGGTCCGGAGGCGCAGAAACCGAAGCGGCGCGGGTGCAGTTACTGGCGGCGCATCGGGATGTAGTGCGCGCTCGCGTCGCCGAACTTCAGGCCTGCTTGATCGTCCTCGACACAAAGATAGCTGGATATACCAAATTTCAAGGGATGAAGGACGATGCAAAACGCGATGAGGAAAGACGAAGGCAATGCAGAAAGCCGCTTAGAGCGAGGCAAACGGGTTCTGTCGGAGATTGATGGCGAGGCTGGGGAGATGGTTATCGGCGCGCTTGCTGACGTCGCGCCCGACTTTGCACAATATCTGTTTGAGTTTCCGTTCGGGGACATTTATTCAAGGCCTGGTCTCGACATCCGTTCACGCGAAGTTGCAACCATTGCGGCACTAACGGCGATGGGGAGTGCGCAGCCTCAACTCAAGGTCCACATTGCCGCAGGCTTGAATGTTGGACTAAGTCGATCGGAAATCGTCGAAATTATTATTCAAATGTCGGTCTATGCAGGTTTCCCTGCAGCGTTGAACGGCTTGTTTGCTGCGAAGGAAGTCTTCCGAGATTGAGTCGATGACCATAAGTTCGAGCGGCCGCTTGTCTAAGCATGTGAACGCATTTGTTCCGCGTTAGATGAGACCTCGTCGCGGAAGCAACCACCGTCGGAAAGGCTCAGGATCAGAGTTGACGATGCAACACGATGAAACCACGGGTCTGCGCTGCGACTGCCCGCGATGATGCCGATGCGCGCTGCAGCGCTTCCGGTAAGGCCGGGCCTGCGCAGTTGCTGACGAGATCCTGGATGCTCGGGCGCGTTGTCGGATAGGCGACCACGACGGTCTCGAAGCCCGTTTGCTTCAGCGCTTTTCTCAGGCTGCGCCAACATAAGGCGGAGCGGCCGAGTCCGTGTATCAAGACCACGGTTGCGGAGGGGCAATCTTCGGCGCTTTCGTGTTCCGCTTTTCGAGCAGTTGACTTCACCTGACGCACGCGCGACAAAAGCCATTCTCTAAAAATGCGCTTGCCGCGCTCGTGGCAGAATCGCTACTGCGCCATCCCCGGGTGGCAATCCCCGAACGCGCGCAGGAATGCGCTGAGTACGGTGGATCGATTCTCCGGATGCCAAGCGAGACCTAATTCGACCATGGGTGGTTCATCGGCGAACGGCATTGCCACCACCCCTGGAGGGAACAGTTTGACCGAATGCTGAGGGAGAATACCCACGCCGCCGACGGTGCTGATCAGCGAAATCGCCATCATCAAGTTCTCGGATTCATAGGCCGCGTGCAATGTGACACCATGCTTTGCCGCGTACGCTTGCGTAGCATCGTAGAGCACTGGCGCATGCTGTCGCGTAACGTTAATGAACGGTTCCTTGGCAAACTGCTTGATGTGCACGTGCCGCTTCCCCACCAAGTGATGTCCCGCCGGCAGGGCGGCCACCAATGGCTCCGACCGCAAAATCGTGACCGCCAATCCCGCCGATTGAAGCGATGGGCGAATGAACGCGGCATCGATTTTGCGCTCTTTCAGCTCTGCAATAAGCATCGGTGAAGTCTGGCTGTGCGTCGCGAGCGCTACATGCTCCAGTTCGCCGCGCATGGCCTTCATCACGCGCAATAATTCCTCCGCTTCCACGCCGAAAACAAATCCCAGCGTCAATCGCGCTGATTGTTCGCGAGCCGCTTGCCGCGCTTTTTCTACAGCACGCTCCGCTTGTGCCAACGTCAGCCTCGCCTCGTCCAGAAACGCCCGTCCGGCGTTGGTCAATTCGACGTGACGACTCGATCGTGCGAACAGGTCCGTGCCGATGTGGGCTTCCAAGTCCCGAATCTGACGACTGAGCGATGGCTGGGCCGTGTGCAGGCGTTCCGCGGCAGCCGTGAAGCTGGCTGTTTCCGCAACCGCTACGAAATAGCGGAGATGACGAAGTTCCATACGAACATTTCATGCCTGAAAAGTATCGACCGAGCGAAACAAAGCATTGGTGCAATCGCTTACCTTTACCCAGAATACAGCATGAGGAGGCGACGCTGAGTGCGTTGCCGAGCCTTTTAACTGGAGAAATTCGATGGCAGA
>CAWUJR010000225.1:0-6460 GCA_963922375.1 uncultured Robbsia sp. | reverse complement strand
TCCGGCGCCGGCTTGGTCTTGCTGCCCGAGTATTTCTGCTATATGGGTCGGCGCGACACTGACAAGGTCGCGCTCGCCGAAACGCCAGGCGATCTCGACCACGGCCTGATTCAGCGTACCCTATCCGACGCCGCGCGCGAGCACGGCGTCTGGATCATCGGCGGCACATTGCCGCTGGCGTCGGGCGATCCGACGCGCGTGCTGAACACGACGTTGGTGTTCGGCCCCGACGGCAAGCCGGTCGGCCGGTACGACAAGATCCACCTCTTCAATTTTGTCAAAGGCGACGATGCCTTCGACGAAGCCCGCACGATCCAGCCTGGCGCGACGCCCACCACCTTCGAGGCGCCGTTCGGCAAGGTCGGTCTGTCGATTTGTTACGACCTGCGTTTTCCGGAACTGTACCGAGCGCTCGGCGATTGCACGCTGATCGTCGTACCGTCTGCATTCACGCATACCACCGGTGAAGCGCATTGGGAAATCCTGTTGCGCGCCCGGGCGATCGAAAACCAGTGCTATGTATTGGCCGCCGCGCAAGGCGGGACGCATGAAACCGGACGGCGCACGTGGGGCCACAGCATGCTGATCGATCCATGGGGCGAGATCGTCGCGCAGCGCGATACCGGCCCGGGGGTCGTCTCCGGCGTCATCGATCTGCAGCGCATTGCCGACATCCGGCAGAGTTTGCCCGCCTGGCGGCATCGGGTGCTGTAGATTAAAGAAAGATAGACCGTCGACGCCAGACAGTCAGTTTGAGTCAGTCATTTAGTAAATTGAACGCGCGCATTGCCTCTTGAGGAAGCCAAGCATGAACATCACCGAACCCGCGATCCGATCCCTGACGCTCGCCAAAGAGGCGCTGTTGACGCCGCATGGCTTGGACGAATCGTTGCTGATCAGCACCTTAGGCAGCATCTTTAAAGAGCGCGTGGACTACGCGGACCTGTATTTTCAGACGACCCGCAGCGAGGCCTGGAGCCTTGAAGAGGGCATCGTCAAATCCGGATCCTTCAGCATCGACCAAGGCGTCGGCGTGCGCGCAATCGCCGGTGACCGCACCGCGTTCGCGTATTCCGACGATCTGTCGCCAGAAGCACTCGCGCAAGCCGCCGCGGCGACGCGCGTGATTGGTGCGCATGGTGGCGCAGGCAAAGTCAAGGTGCCCGGTGCGAAGGGCAACGCGCGCCAAGGCAAGCGCATCGTCCCCGCCACCGCGTTGCGGGGCGTTTCCGGGCGCGATCTTTATCTGCCGCAAGACCCGCTTGATTCGCTCGACGCGACGCAGAAGGTGCAGTTGCTCGAGCGCGTGGAAAAGATGGCACGCTCGCGCGACCCGCGCATCAAGCAAGTGATGGCCGGTCTGGCGGGCGAATACGATGTGGTGCTGGTCGCGCGCAGCGACGGCGTGATGGCCGCCGACATACGGCCATTGGTGCGGGTATCGGTGACGGTCATCGTCGAGCAGAACGGCCGTCGGGAAATCGGCAGCGGCGGCGGCGGCGGCCGCTTTGACTACCACTACTTCAGCGACGAATTGCTGTCGTCGTATGTCGATGACGCGGTACGCGCGGCCATGGTGAATCTGGAAGCGCAGGCTGCGCCGGCCGGTAATATGACCGTCGTGCTCGGGCCGGGCTGGCCAGGGGTGCTGCTGCATGAGGCCATCGGTCATGGTCTCGAAGGCGATTTCAATCGCAAGGGATCGTCGGCATTCGCCGGCAAGATCGGCGAGCGCGTTGCTGCGAAGGGCGTCACGGTCGTCGACGACGGCACGCTGCCGAATCGCCGCGGCTCGCTGAACATCGACGACGAAGGCAATCCGACCCAATGCACGACGCTGATCGAGGACGGCATCCTCAAAGGCTATATCCAGGATTCGCTGAATGCCCGATTGATGGGGATGCCCGTCACCGGGAACGCCCGTCGCGAGTCGTACGCGGCGCTGCCGATGCCGCGGATGACGAACACCTATATGCTGAACGGCGACAAAGCGCCCGAAGAGATCATCGCATCGGTCAAGAACGGTTTGTATGCGGTCAACTTCGGCGGCGGTCAAGTTGACATCACGAACGGCAAGTTCGTGTTCTCCGCGTCCGAGGCCTATATGATCGAAAATGGCAAGGTCACATACCCGGTGAAGGGCGCGACGCTGATTGGCAGCGGCCCGGAATCGCTGAAATACGTGAGCATGATTGGCAACGACATGGCGCTGGATCGCGGTATCGGTGTGTGTGGCAAGGACGGCCAAAGCGTGCCGGTGGGCGTGGGTCAACCGACGTTGCGTATCGATCGGATGACGGTGGGCGGTACCGCCTGACCTGCGTGGCGAGGCCGGGCAAACGGTCACATCGGCGTGCCACCCATTGCACGCAAGTGACCGGCCTCTCTCAGTGCCTTCTTCCAAAAAACGACAGTTCGGTGCGGCAATTCCGCATTTGACCGTCGTTTTTTATTGATGCTCCGCTTTCTGTCGCACTTCGCTTGCCGGAGCATCGGACCCGGGAGTATAAAGAGGAACTGCCACTGCAGTCCTGTACCGAATCAGCATCCTGCCGAGAGACTTTTAAGCAAATGTCCACATTCGACCGCCGCCCTGACGCGTTTTACGCGTTTTATTTTTATCTCGAGCCCATGGCGGAATGAGAGGACTGCAGACGTACTGCAAAACCGAATCAACCGCCAGCGAGACTGGCGGTTTTTTTTTGCTTGTTCATGCTTGCGCGGGCTGGATCCGCAGCAAAGCCGCATAAAAGAGACAGGAAGGAGAACAACATGCCCCCGCACAACACCGACGATGTCCGGATCCGCGAATTGAAAGAACTGGTCCCTCCTGCGCATCTGTTGCGCGAATTCCCGTGCGACGAGGCATCGTCCAACCTGATCTACCATTCGCGCGCTGCCATGCATCGCATCTTGCACGGAATGGAGGATCGGTTGATCGTCGTCATCGGACCGTGCTCGATTCACGACCCGAAGGCCGCCATCGACTACGCACGCCGCCTGACGGAACAGCGTCACCGCTTCGCCGGTGAGTTGGAAATTGTGATGCGGGTGTATTTCGAGAAGCCGCGTACGACCGTGGGTTGGAAAGGCATGATCAATGACCCGCATATGGACGGCAGCTTCAAGATCAACGACGGTCTACGTATGGCGCGCGAGCTGTTATTCGAGATCAACCGCCTCGGCCTGCCAGCGGCGACCGAATACCTCGACATGATCAGTCCGCAATACATCGCCGATCTGATCTCGTGGGGCGCGATTGGCGCACGCACCACGGAATCGCAAGTGCATCGCGAACTCGCGTCGGGTCTGTCCTGCCCGGTCGGTTTCAAAAACGGCACCGACGGGAACGTCAAGATCGCCGTGGATGCGATCAAGGCGGCATCGCAACCGCATCATTTTCTGTCGGTCACCAAAGGCGGTCATTCGGCGATCGTGTCGACGGCCGGCAACGAGGACTGCCATCTAATCCTGCGCGGCGGCAAGCAGCCGAACTTCGATGCGGCGAGCGTCGAAGCGGCGTGTTCCGAAATCGGCAAAGCCGGTCTGGCCGCACGGCTGATGATCGACGCGAGCCATGCAAATAGCGAGAAGAAGCACCAGAACCAGATCCCCGTCTGCGCGAACATCGCGGATCAGCTTGCGAACGGCGAACAACGCATCGTCGGCGTGATGGTCGAATCGAATCTGCTCGCGGGGCGCCAGGACCATCAACCCGGTCAGCCGCTCGAATACGGCAAGAGCGTCACCGATGCGTGCATCGATTGGCAGGACAGCCTTGGTGTGCTCGAAACGTTGGCAGCGTCGGTCAAACAGCGTCGATTGGTGCGCAGTCGCGGGAACTGAGCGGCGATCTAAACGGACAGCGGCCCCCGTTGGGGCAGGTGAGGTCTGCCGGTGTCTGCTGCCGGTGCCTGCTACCGCTGGTCGGCGCTGTCTACTTTGCTATGCTTGCCCAGCGGAACGGGTTCGCGCTGAGCGCCAGAAGACGTCGTCGACGCCGGCGCTGCGATTGATCGCGCGGGATAATACGAACAGCAGGTCGGAGAGCCGATTCAGATAAAGGCGTGCATGCGTGCCGACGGCGGGATGGGTGTCGGAGGAGGCTACGTCCGAGTCGTTACCCAATGCGCTATCGGCCTGCGTGTCAGCGCCACCGTTGAAGTCGGCGCCATCGGCCAGCGTGATCAGCGCCCTTTCGGCACGACGACACACCGTACGGCACACATGCGCGAGCGCCGATGCCCTTGTGCCGCCCGGCAGAATGAATTCCTTCAGCGGCGGCAAATCAGCGTTCGCCTCGGTGATCGCCCGATCGAGCCGTTCGACCTGTTCCGTCGTGATGGCGGTGCGTCCCGGAATGGCCAGTTCGCCGCCCAGATCGAACAGATCGTGCTGAATGTCGAGCAGCGTGGCGTGCACGGCCTCGGACAATGGTTCGGCCAGCAATACCCCGATCGACGAATTCAACTCGTCCACGTCGCCGATCGCGACGATCCGCGCGGCGTTCTTCGGAACGCGACTGCCGTCGCCCAGGCCGGTGGTGCCATCGTCGCCGGTACGCGTGGTGATCTTACTGAGTCGGTTGCCCATAGTGTGCTCGGGAGCGCCGTGGAAAACAGCCATCATAGCAGTCGTCCACAAGCGGGCCGAACGGAGCCGCTAGAGAAGCATCCTGCGCAACACCGCAGATGAATATCGTCGATATGCCGGAAAGCGGGAGCCACGGCTCACCGGCCCTCAACATTAGAGAATTACGATTTTCGGAGAATCGTAGTGTCGCGATGCGCTTGGTAGACGTTGCCCGTCGAGGACGAGCGAGCCGGTCATTGCCAAGCCGATGAGTGAATTGGCTGAATGAATCTGCCGTTCGTGGACACGCTGAGGGACGCGGCAGGGCGTCCCTAGCGCGGATCGTCCCTTCCCCCCTCCCCCTCGTATAATGAGCACCTCTCGCGTGCTCCCCGCACACCGCGGACGGGCGCAACGAATGCGCCCGCGTTGCATCGACACTGACGCACCCATGCGAGACCGAACGAAGGAAGCCATGTCTGTTATTGCTGATCAGCTCGACGCCGTTCGTCGACGCATCCTAGATGCCGCCCATCGGGCAGGCCGACCCGACGACGCAGTCCAATTGCTGGCGGTTTCAAAAACTTTCCCTGCCGAGGACGTGCGTGCGGCCTATGCGGCCGGTCAGCGCGCGTTCGGTGAGAACTATGTGCAGGAATCCATCGACAAGATCGCCACGCTGAACGATCTGCGCCGCCACATCGAATGGCATTTCATCGGCCCATTGCAGAGCAACAAGACACGTCAAGTCGCGGAAGCCTTCGACTGGGTCCACTCGGTCGATCGCCTGAAAATCGCCGCCCGCTTGTCGGAACAGCGTCCCGCGCATTTACCACCGCTCAATGTCTGCGTGCAGGTCAATATCAGTGGCGAGGCGAGCAAGAGCGGTGTGATGCCGAGCGAGACACTTGCGCTGATGCAGGCCGTTGCCGCCTTACCGCGCTTGAGCCTACGAGGCTTGATGGCGATTCCAGAGGCGGTGTCGGCCGATGCGGACGCGGCGCTGTTGGCAGCGCAACGCGCTCCCCATCGCGCGTTGCACGACTTATTGACGCAAGCGCAGGCGGCAGGCCTCGCTGTGCATACCCTGTCCGCCGGCATGTCGGCGGATCTGGAAGCGGCCATACTCGAAGGTGCCACGCTGGTGCGCATCGGTACGGCAATCTTCGGTCATCGAGATTACGGAACATCCCCTTCTCAGGAGCACGCATGAAAATCGGTTTTATCGGCGGCGGTAATATGGCCAGCGCATTGATCGGCGGCCTGCTTGGTCATGGCGTCGCGCCCAGCAGCCTCTACGTGATCGATCGTTCGGAAACAGCCTGCGCGCAGCACGCGGCCAAAGGCCTGTCGACCGGCACATCGATCGATGCGACCTTGGCCGATTGCGATACGGTGGTCTTCGCGATCAAGCCGCAACACTTCCGGGCTGCGGCGCTGGATGCGGCCCCGCATGTGGGCAATGCATTGATCGTCAGCATTGCTGCGGGGATTCGATTGGTCGATATCGCACGCTGGCTCCAGGTGCACGGACACGACCACGCGCGCGTGGTACGCAGCATGCCGAATACGCCGGCGCTGATCGGCAAGGGCATCACCGGTTTGTCGGCGTCGGCCGGTGTCAGCCACGATGACAAGGCACTGGTCGATAAGATTCTGGCGGCTGCGGGTCAGACGGTCTGGTTCGAGGCCGACGCGGACCACAGTGCCGACGATCGGATCGATGCCGTGACCGGCATCTCCGGCAGCGGCCCGGCCTATGTGTTTGCCTTCATCGAGGCACTGGAAGACGCGGCGCGGCAGATGGGCTTCAGCGACGCGGATGCGCACACGCTGGCGATTGCCACCGTGCAGGGTGCGGCGGAACTGGCAGCTCGTTCGACGGAGA
>CAWUJR010000224.1:0-6460 GCA_963922375.1 uncultured Robbsia sp. | reverse complement strand
CGGTCGCGCCGAAGCGCGCGCGGGGGGAACGGCGTGTCGCGGCGATTATCGATGCGGGTGCCGCGGTGTTTGCGGAGAAGGGTTACGACGGCGCGACGATGACCGAAATTGCCGCCCGTGCGGATACGGCGATCGGGTCGTTGTATCGATTCTTTCCGACCAAGGCCACACTCGCCGACGTGCTGTTCAAGCGCTATGCGGAGCGCCTTTTCGAAGGAATGGCGCAACTGACCGAGCAGGCGGCAAGTGCACTGCCGCTGCCATCGGCATCGCTGGCGGACGCATTGATAGACTGCATGCTGGCCTTGCAATCGGATCGGGCAGCCGCGATCGCGATGTTGGACGCGCGCGACGACACGGAAGCGCTCAGGGCCAACTTCCGTGCCGAGTTATTACGCAGAATCGGAGCGCTGCTGCGCACGGCGGCCGGTGCTTCGGACGCGTATGCGGCGGTATCGGCGATCGTGTTGTTGCAACTATTAAAATGTGTGCCGGTGCTGGCGGGTGGTGAGACCGACAGTGTGAAGCGCGATGCACTAGGGCGCGGTAAGGACGATGCCAACGGGCGGGCAACCGGTATTTCAAGACGTAGCGCATTCGCGCTTGCCGGCACGATGGAAGAATTGCGCGCTTTGACCCGGCTTTACACGGCCCGGATCTATGCCGAATCGGCCGACAGCGGGGCAGCAGGCGCTACCGCACTCGCTCAAGGCGATAAAAAAGGTCGTAGCAAAGCCGCCGGAAAACCCAGGGCAGGCGGCGCAAGCGCAGACGCGAACGGCGCGGCAGGGGACGCGGAGAAAGCGTGACAATCGCATGTTGCGCGCTCGATGACCGCGTGCCCGACGAATGACTTGCAGTTGGCATTCACGGCCCTTACTCTAGGGCCTTTCTCGTATTGGACCGGATCCGATGAACCCTGTACTCGTGGCAAGTGCCTGGCTGCCGCACGATAGCCGCTTGCTCGTTGCCTGCCTATTGGCGCTTGTGACGATTGTCGCGTTGATCGCGGTGCTGCGCATCGCACCGTTTTTTTCGATATTGGTCGGCACCTTCGTTGCGGGCGCGGTGGCGGGTCTGCCGATGGAGGAGGTATCAAAAGCCTTCAGTCGCGGTGCCGGCAGCCTGCTGGGCGACGTCGGATTCGTGATAGCGCTGGGTGCCATGTTCGGGGCGTTGATGGCGGAGTCCGGTGCGGCGGACCGGTTGGTCGAAGCGATGTTGAAACGCTCGACGCCAAAGACGTTGCCCTGGTTGATGGCGGCAGTGGCGGTGATCATCGGCTTACCGTTATTCTTCGAAGTCGGACTCGTGGTGATGGTGCCGATTATTTTCGTGATGGCGCGTCGCTCGAAGCAACCGGTACTGGCGATTGCCATCCCAGCGCTGGCGGCCATGACCACCTTGCATGCGCTGTTGCCGCCGCATCCGGGGCCGCTGATTGCGGTCAGCGCATTGCATGCAGATCTCGGTCTGACGATACTGCTGGGACTCGTCGCGGCGATTCCCGCGATCGTGATGGCGGGTCCGCTGTATGCACGGTGGCTTGCGCCCCGACTCAGCGCCCGCCGGCTCGCGGACGGCGACGAAGGCATCGGCGGCGCAGGTATCGGTGAATCGTTCGGGAGTATGGCCGACGAATCGCCGCAGCGCCCGTTCCAACATAGCGATCGAGCATCGGATGCGAATACGTCGTCAGCAGCAGGAGCGACAAGCGCAGAGACATCCGCAGGGTCCGCTTACCGGGCGCCTGTGACGCACCCTGCGCCCACTGTGCCGCGCGAACTGCGGCGTCCCAGCTTCGCTACGTCGTTGGTCACGATTCTGTTGCCGGTGATCTTGATGCTGGGCCGCACGGTGGCGAGACTGCTGCTGCCGGTCCATTCGCCGATCACGGTGGCGTTGGAATTTCTCGGGGAGCCGATCATCGCGTTGAGCGTGACGGTCGTGGTAGCGATCGTCTTGTTCGGTTGGTCGACCGGACGCGGCAAAAACGAAGTCGGCAACATTCTGCGCCGCAGCCTGCCACCGATTTGCATTCTGCTGCTGACGATTGGCGCAGGTGGCGGCTTGAAACAGACATTGGTGCAAGCGGGCATCAGCGACACAGTCAGTAAAATTGCCGAAACCGCGCATCTGCCGCTGTTGTTGTTGGCCTTTCTGATCGCGGTTTGTCTGCGCCAGGCAACTGGCTCGGCAACCGTCGCGACGACCACCACTGCCGGTATCGTCGCGCCATTGGCGATGACGTTGACACCGGCGCACAGTTCGCTGATCGCACTGGCGATCGGCGCCGGCTCGGTATTTTTCTGTCACGTCAACGACGCTGGCTTCTGGATGATTCGCGAGTATTTTGGTCTGAAGCTGAAAGAGACGTTGTGGGTCTGGTCGGTGCTGCAGACGATCGTGTCCGTGGTGGGGCTGCTGATGACGTTGCTGATGTGGCAAGTGATTGGACGGTGACGCTATGATGGCGTCTTGCGCAGGCCAATTATCGGGAAAACACAATTGATGACCGTTTATGAAGCGGGTGAATACGTCGAAATCAACGGCGATCACTATGAGGTGATGGAATCCGGATGGAATACGGACGACCCGGCGTACTGGACGATGGTGCTGCGGCCGCTGGACGGCCGCACGTATCACGAACAGGTCCATACCGATAAACCCGTGATGGGCCGCGGCGGCGTGATGCCCCCGAAGCCGGACACGCCAGCAACCCATTGAATGGGATGTTCGTACAGACACGGCTGCCGCGGTTCGGCTGACGTTGCACATCGATCGATCTCCTATCGGACGTGTCGAGAGTAAGCGATCTCCTAAGATGCAATGCCATAGCCATTAACTATTACGTTAATTGCAACAATCGCATTTTATTATTGATCCTTTTCGCTTATATTTGCCGTTGCCGTGGGCCAATATAGGTCTCGCATCGTCCCCAAGGAGATAGCTATGTCTAACGAAGCAAAGTGTCCGTTCAATCATGCCGCCGGCGGCGGTACGACGAACAGAGACTGGTGGCCGAAAGCGCTTCGGCTGGATCTGCTCAGTCAACACTCTAGCAAGTCCGATCCGTTGGGCAGCGATTTCAATTATGCGGAAGCCTTCAAAATGCTCGACCTGGCCGCGGTGAAGCAGGACCTGGCGCATGTCATGACGGATTCGAAATCATGGTGGCCCGCCGATTTCGGCCATTATGGTCCGCTGTTTATCCGGATGGCCTGGCACAGTGCCGGCACCTACCGTATCGGCGACGGCCGTGGAGGCGCCGGCCGTGGCCAGCAGCGTTTTGCGCCGCTCAATAGCTGGCCGGACAACGTCAGCCTGGATAAAGCGCGTCGTCTGTTGTGGCCGGTCAAGCAAAAGTACGGGCAAAAGATTTCTTGGGCCGACCTGTTGATCCTGACGGGCAATGTCGCACTCGAAACGATGGGCTTTAAGACGTTCGGTTTTGCCGGTGGTCGCGTGGACACCTGGGAGCCGGATCAGGACGTGTATTGGGGTAACGAAAAAACCTGGCTGGGCGGCAATGTGCGCTACGGCAAGGGCGCCGCAGGCAATGATGACGACGGCGTGATCGTCGCGGACGATGCACTTCATGGTGCCGAAGTCAGCCGAAACGAGGGTGACCGCACGCTGGAAAATCCGCTGGCCGCTGTGCAGATGGGGCTGATCTACGTGAACCCGGAAGGTCCGGACGGCAATCCCGATCCCCTCGCATCGGCGCATGACATCCGCGAAACGTTTGCGCGCATGGCGATGAACGATGAGGAAACGGTTGCGCTGATCGCGGGTGGCCACACCTTCGGCAAGACGCACGGTGCAGGTCCGGCGGACCATGTAGGCCCGGAGCCGGCCGCTGCCGATCTCGAAAATCAGGGCCTGGGCTGGAAGAGCACGTTCGGTACCGGCAAGGGCGGCGATACGATCACCAGCGGTCTCGAAGTCACCTGGACCAGCACGCCGACGCAGTGGGGCAATGGCTTTTTCGAGAATCTGTTCGGCTTCGAATGGGAGTTGACCAAGAGTCCTGCCGGCGCCCATCAATGGGTGGCGAAGGATTCGGCTGAGACGATTCCGCATGCGCACGACCCGGCGAAGAAACTGCGCCCGACGATGCTGACGACCGACCTGGCACTGCGTTTCGACCCGGCATACGAAAAAATCTCGCGCCGCTTCAAGGATCACCCGGAGGAACTCGCCGATGCGTTTTCCCGTGCTTGGTTCAAGTTGACGCACCGCGATATGGGACCGCGCGTGCGCTATCTTGGCCCGGAAGTACCGGCCGAAGAGCTGATCTGGCAAGACCCGATTCCGAAGGTCGACCATGCGTTGATCGATGCAGAGGATATCGCATCGCTGAAACAGCACATTCTGGCGTCCGGTCTGAGCATATCGGAACTCGTATCGACCGCGTGGGCATCGGCGTCCACCTTCCGTGGCTCGGATAAGCGCGGGGGTGCCAATGGTGCACGCATTCGTCTTGCGCCGCAGAAGGATTGGGAGGTCAATCAGCCGTCGCAGCTCGCCAAGGTGTTGGCGGCGCTAGAAAAGATCCAAGGCGATTTCAACGCGGCATCATCCGGCAAGAAGGTGTCGATGGCCGATTTGATCGTACTGGCCGGTGGGGCTGCCATCGAGCAGGCGGCGCAGAAAGCAGGTCAAACGCTCAGTGTGCCTTTCACGCCGGGTCGTATGGACGCGTCGCAGGAACAGACCGATGTCATCTCGATCAATGCGCTGGAACCGATTGCCGATGGTTTCCGCAACTATCTGAAGGGCCGGTACGGTGTGTCGGCCGAAGCATTGTTGATCGACAAGGCGCAATTACTGACGCTGACCGCACCGGAAATGACTGTGCTGATCGGCGGACTGCGGGTGCTCAACGTACGTGCCGAGCAGAACGCGTACAGCACGTTCACCGATCGCCCCGAAGTCCTGACCAATGACTTTTTCCGCAACCTGCTCGATATGGGCACGGAGTGGAAGCCATTGTCGCCGGCGCACGAAGTCTATGAGGGACGGGATCGCGAGACCGGCGCACCGAAGTGGATCGGCACGCGCGTCGATTTGGTCTTCGGCTCGCATGCACAATTGCGTGCATTGGCGGAAGTCTATGCGAGTGCCGACGGGCAACAGAAGTTCGTCCAAGACTTCGTTGCAGCGTGGGTCAAAGTGATGGAACTCGATCGCTTCGACTTGGCTTAAGCACTTATCTTTGCGTCGGCGGATCAGCCGAAGTTCCCCATCTCGACCAGCGTCGCCTCCACGGCCTGGTCGAGCGGGGTATGGGGCTCTCGTCCCAAGATCGATACTAGTTTCTCATTCGTCATTTGCACCGGGACGTTCCAGAGATAACGCATCTCCTGCAGTTCGCGACATGTCGTGATGAACGGCGAGGCGATGCTGACCAGCCACCAAGGAAAGGTCGCCACGCGCGGCGCTTTCCCGGTGCGTGCCAAGACCACACGACGTATGGCCTCGTTCATGCGTGTGCCGTCGTTGTCCCAATGACCAGCCATATGAAATCGCGCGAAGGCGTCCAGCGTATCGCGTCGATCGAGTAGCGCGACGACGGTACGCGCGACATCCGGAAGATACGCCCATTGATGTCCGATGCCCCGGCGCCCCGGATAGCCAATGCGCCGTACAGAGCTTCCCGGCTTGACCAGGCCCTGCGAGAACCAGTTGCTGCGGGCGCGGGGGCCGAAGAAATCGCCTGCGCGCACGATCACCACGCGCGCGCCTGCGCGACTGGCTTTTTCCAGACGCCGTTCCAGCTCGACGCGTATCGCACCCTTGCGTGTCATCGGATGTTGCGGCGCGTCTTCTGCAAGGGTCGGTAACGCATCCGGACCATAGTTATAGACCGTTCCCGGCAGCACGATCGTTGCCCCCAGCGCGATGGCCGCAGCAATCGTATTGTCGATCATCGGCAGCACCCAGTCGGCCCATCGGCGATAGCCCGGTGGGTTGACTGCATGGACGATCACCGAGCAACCTCGGGCCGCCCGCATGACGTCGTCGCGATCGAGCGCGTCGCCAGCGCGCCACTGAATACCGTCGTCGAAGAGGGGTGGCGTTGTTGTTGGCGTTGGCGTTGTCGTACCGCGCCTCAGCGCACGGACATCCCATCCCGCGTCCAATAATTGCCGTGCGATTTCGCCGCCGACACCACCGGCCGCGCCCAATACCAACGCCGTTCGTTTGCTCGTCATGATTCCGTGCCTTATGTCTGTATCTGTATCTGTATCTGCGTCTGTGCATGTCGTCGCGTACGATGAGGCCATTGTGGATCGGCGTTGTGTATACAGGAATTGCCTAATCGTGTTGATCTGCTATACATTAATGTATGACCGCACCTATCGGATGGGAACTGTATCGGTCGTTTCTCAGCGTTCTGAATGAAGGATCGTTGTCGGCGGCCGCGCGCGCGATGGGAATCACGCAGCCGACCGTC
>CAWUJR010000223.1:0-6476 GCA_963922375.1 uncultured Robbsia sp. | reverse complement strand
GGCAACCAGCTCGGGTTTCGGCTGCGTCAGTGCGGAGACGGTCAACACGTCATAGCCATCCGGTGTCACCAATACAGTATGTTCCCATTGCGCCGAAGCGCTTCGGTCGCGTGTTTTGACGGTCCACTGGTCCGGCATCGTACGAATATCGCGTTTGCCGGCATTGATCATCGGTTCGATCGTGAAGATCATGCCCGCCTGCAATTCGAGGCCGGTCCCGGGACGTCCGTAATGGACGATCTGCGGGTCTTCGTGAAACACCGTGCCGATGCCGTGTCCACAGTACTCGCGCACCACGCTGTAACCCGCGGCTTCCGCATGACGTTGAATCGCGTGACCGATATCGCCGAGCCGGGCACCCGGGCGCACCTGTTCGATGCCAAGCCACATGCATTCGAACGTGGTCTGCACCAGACGCTTGACCAGAATGGAGCCTTCGCCGACGACGAACATCCGGCTGGTGTCGCCGAAATAGCCGTTCTTGATTACGGTGACGTCGATATTCAGTGCATCGCCGTTTTTCAGCACCTTGTCGCCCGGGATGCCGTGACAGATCACGTCGTTGACGGAAATGCAGGTCGCCTTCGGGTAGGGCGGATAACCGGGGGGCTGATAGTTCAGCGGCGCGGGCACGGTGTCCTGCACCTGCACCATATATTCGTGGCACAACCGGTCGAGCTCACCGGTGCTCACGCCTGCCTTGACGAAAGGCGTGACATAGTCGAGCACTTCGCTCGCGAGTCGGCAAGCGACGCGCATCTGCGCGATGTCCTGTTCGTTTTTCAGTGAGACGGCCATGGTGGTATAGGTGTAGCGATAGGTGTGGCAAGTAAGCGTTGCAATCGATCGGTCATTATCTCACAGTCGGCGCGGCCTCTGCGGATAGTTGAACTCTTCAGTCGAGCAGTGCTATAATCGCCGGCTGGATTTCTTGCGTTACGAAATAGGTGTGCTTGCGGTGGCCGTTTTTGCCGCGCGTTTCGAGCATCAAGCGATCCAAATCGCAAACCGGCGCATCCAGGGTGTTTTTGCCGGCCGGCCGACATCGCTTCACTTTATACGATGTCGGCTACGGTCGAAAAGAATGTCGCAGCCGGTTTAAGACCTAACCCTTCAGGAGATTTACCATGGCAGTCTCAATGCGAGAAATGCTGGAAGCGGGCGTCCACTTCGGTCACCAAACCCGCTTCTGGAACCCGAAGATGGCACCGTTCATCTATGGTTCGCGTAACAAAGTACACATCATCAATCTGGACAAGACGCTGCCGTTGTTCAACGACGCGCTGAAGTATGTCCGTCAATTGTCGTCGAACCGCGGTACCGTCCTGTTCGTCGGCACGAAGCGCCAGTCGCGCGAAACGATCGCGGCGGAAGCGGCACGTGCCGGTATGCCGTACGTCAACAGCCGCTGGTTGGGCGGCATGATGACGAACTTCAAGACCCTGAAGGCATCGATCAAGAAGCTGAAGGACATGGAAGCGCAGGTCGAGGCAGGTGATCTGGAGCGCATGACCAAGAAGGAAGGTCTGTTGTTCGAACGCGAAATGAGCAAGCTGGAGCGCTCGATCGGTGGCGTGAAGAACATGCCGGGTATTCCGGATGCGATCTTCATCGTCGACGTCGGCTATCACAAGATTGCCGTCGCAGAAGCGAAGGCACTGGGCATTCCGGTGATCGCTGTGGTCGATACGAACCACTCGCCGGAAGGTCTCGAATACGTGATCCCGGGTAACGACGACTCCAGCAAGGCTGTTGCGTTGTATGCACAAGCGATGGCCGATGCGGTCCTCGAAGGCCGTGAAACCGCAGTGAAGGACACGGTCGAAGCGATCCGCGGTGAAGAAGGCGACGAGTTCGTCGAGGTCAGCGCCGAGGCGTAATTCTTTGCGTCGATAGCGAAAAAGGGGCTCTCGATAAGCCCCTTTTTTTTGAATCGCGTAAAACCAGTCAGTCTGAATCAAGGAGCAAGAAATGGCAGCGATTACTGCAAGCATGGTAGCGGCACTGCGTGCTAAGACCGATGCGCCGATGATGGAATGCAAAAAGGCGCTGACCGAAGCTGAAGGCGATATGGACCGCGCCGAAGAACTGCTGCGCGTCAAGCTGGGCACGAAGGCCAGCAAGGCCGCATCGCGCGTGACGGCAGAAGGCATCGTGTTGTCGCACATTGCCGATGGCGTGGGCGTGCTGGTCGAACTGAATTGCGAAACCGATTTCGTCGCGAAGAACGATGACTTCCTGACGTTTGCCCGCTCGGTCGCGGCGCTGATCGCCGAGAAGAACCCGGCGGATGTGGCAGCATTGTTGGCGTTGCCGCTGGAAAGCACGACGGTAGACGCGGTGCGTGCCGCGCTGATCGGTAAGATCGGTGAAAACATGACGATCCGTCGCTTCACGCGTTATGAAACCAGCAAGAAGCTGGCGTCGTACCTGCACGGCGAGCGGATTGGCGTGCTGGTCGAGATCGAAGGTGGCGACGAGCAAGTCGGTAAAGATGTGGCGATGCACATTGCCGCAATGAAGCCGGTATCGCTGTCGTCGAGCGAAGTCCCGGCCGATCTGATCGCCAAAGAGCGCAGCGTCGCCGAGCAGAAGGCCGCTGAGTCGGGTAAGCCGGCTGAGATCGTCGCGAAGATGGTGGAAGGCAGCGTTCAGAAGTATCTGAAGGAAGTCTCGCTGTTGAATCAGCCGTTCGTGAAGAACGACAAGCAAACCATCGAGCAAATGCTGAAGGCAGCAGGCGCGACCGTGTCGGCGTTCACGCTGTATGTGGTCGGCGAAGGCATCGAAAAGCGTCAAGACGACTTTGCGGCCGAAGTGGCTGCGCAAATGGCTGCGGCCAAGCAGGGTTGACGCCCGTTCGTTCCCGGTTTTAGCGGTTCCATCGACCGCGTGGTGTGCGTCATGCTAGATGGGCGCCGCGCGGTCGGTCAGTGTGGGCCGCGCCGGGAACGTAACAAGGTCGACACACTTTCGGCCTTGCTCCCTTGCAGTTTCCTCTCTACAGTTCTACCGTTGCCGACGCCGGCGTTATCAGGAAAACCCTCATGCCTTCTTCCTATAAGCGCGTGTTATTGAAACTCTCCGGCGAAGCACTGATGGGCGACGACGCGTTTGGTATCAATCGCGCAACCATCGAACGCATGGTCGCCGACGTTGCCGAAGTCGTCGGCCTGGGCATTCAAGTCGCCGTGGTGATTGGCGGTGGTAACATCTTCCGCGGTGTCGCGGGCGGTGCCGCCGGCATGGATCGCGCGACCGCCGATTACATGGGCATGCTCGCGACGATGATGAACGCGCTGGCATTACAGGATGCGATGCGTCATGCCGGGATCGTTGCCCGGGTGCAGTCTGCTTTGCGGATGGACCAAGTGGTCGAGCCTTATATCCGTCCTCGCGCCATTCGGCAGCTTGAGGAAGGGAAGGTCGTCATTTTTGCTGCCGGAACCGGCAATCCCTTCTTTACCACCGATACCGCGGCAGCATTGCGGGGCGCGGAAATCGGCGCTGAAGTGGTGTTGAAGGCGACCAAGGTCGACGGCGTGTATTCCGCCGACCCGAAGAAGGATCCGGAGGCCGTGCGGTACTCGACGATCACCTTCGACGAAGCCATTGGCCGTAATCTGCAAGTGATGGATGCGACCGCCTTTGCGCTGTGCCGCGACCAAAAATTGCCGATTCGCGTGTTCTCGATCGTCAAGCCGGGCGCGTTGCGCCGGATCGTGCTGGGCGAAGACGAAGGCACGCTGGTTCACGTGTAAGCATACCCGCCGCCAGGCGCCGGACGCGTTGTACACGCGGCTGCGCCCGGCGGCAATCTGGTTTGGAGAAACAGTCATGACAGTGGCGGATATCAAAAGCAATGCCGATCAGAAGATGCAGCGGACGATCGAAGCATTCAAGGCCGATCTGGCGAAAATTCGCACGGGCCGCGCCCACACCGGGCTGATCGACCACATTCAGGTCGATTACTACGGTTCCAGCGTGCCCATCTCGCAGGTTGCGAACGTGACGCTGATCGATGCGCGCACGATCGGCGTACAGCCGTGGGAAAAGAAGATGGTGCAACTGGTCGAAAAGGCCGTGCGCGATTCCGACCTCGGTTTGAACCCATCGACGCAAGGCGACGTCATACGCGTGCCGATGCCGATGCTGACCGAAGAGCGCCGTCGCGAGCTGGTGAAGGTCGTCAAGAACGAGGCTGAATCGGCGAAGATCGCCGTGCGTAATCTGCGCCGCGATGCGAACGAGCAATCGAAGAAACTGGTGAAGGATAAAGAAATTTCGGAAGACGACGAGCGCCGTTCGCAGGACGACGTGCAGAAGTTGACCGATCGTTACGTTGCCGAGATCGACAAGCTCGTGCAAATCAAGGAAGGCGAGATCATGACGGTATAACCGTCCCTCGTTGATCAACTTCGGCGCCCATGACCCATCCGAGTTCCACTCTCAGCGTACCCGACACGTCGTCGGTGCCGCGTCACATCGCCATCATTCTCGATGGCAACGGCCGATGGGCGCAAAAGCGCCATCTACCGCGCGTGGCCGGACATACGAAGGGCGTCGACGCCGTTCGTAAGACGGTCGAACGGTGCATCGATCGCGGTATCGAATACGTGACGCTCTTTGCGTTCAGTTCAGAGAACTGGCGCCGGCCGAAGGACGAGGTGTCGTTTCTGATGCGCTTGTTCATCGCCGTATTGGAGCGTGAGGTGGCGCGGATGCATGCGAATGGCATCCGCTTGCGCATCGTCGGCGACATGTCGCAATTCGAGCCAAAGATCCGCGAT
Source organism: uncultured Robbsia sp. (assembly GCA_963922375.1). Classification (GTDB taxonomy): domain Bacteria; phylum Pseudomonadota; class Gammaproteobacteria; order Burkholderiales; family Burkholderiaceae; genus Robbsia. The sequence continues at coordinate 1,686 of CAWUJR010000223.1, read as the reverse complement.
CTGGCCAGTCGTGCCGAAGCGAAGACCGCGCAAAATACGCGCCTGACGTTGACCATCGCGGCCAACTACGGCGGTCGTTGGGACATCATGCAGGCGATGCAGCGCATTGCCGACGATGCGGTGAAGGCCGGGCACGTCGGCACGATCGACGAGAGCGTCGTCGAGCGTCATCTGGCGATGTCGTATGCCCCGGAGCCGGACCTGTTCATCCGCACCGGTGGCGAGCAACGCGTGAGCAATTTCTTGCTCTGGCAATTGGCGTACACAGAACTCTATTTCACCGAAAAATTCTGGCCCGATTTCGACGAGGCGGCGCTGGACGACGCCATCGCGTCGTATCGTCGTCGCGAGCGTCGTTTTGGGCGCACGAGTGCGCAGATCGATAACGAAGAGCAGGGAGTGGGCTCGCTACCATGCTAAAGACCCGGGTGTTGACGGCCATCGTCATGTTGTTGGTTTTCGTGCCGGTCACCCTGTTCGCGCCGATCGGTCTTTTCGGCGGTTTGATTGCGGTCGTGTTGGTGTTTGCCGCCTGGGAATGGGCGAGACTGCTGAAACTCGACGGTAACGCGCCGGTGGTCTATGCGGCCGTGGCTGCCGCGAGTTTGCTGCTCAGTTGGCGCGCGAGCGGTAATGCCGGTCTCGTGCTGGCGCCGCCGATCGGTCTCTACAAAGCGGCATTGCTGTTCTGGCTGCTGCTCGTTCCCTACACTTTCGTGCGTCGGCCGACATTAGCCGCCGGTGCCTGGCGCTGGTTCATGCTGCTCGCCGGCATCGTCTTGCTGAACGCCAGCTGGCACGCGGTGGTCTCTGCCCGCTTTGTCGGTGGGGTCGGTTTCGTGCTGTCGCTGCTGCTGGTGGTCTGGCTGGCCGATATCGGCGCGTATTTTGCCGGGCGACAATTTGGTCGGCGTAAACTGGCCGTCACGATCAGTCCGGGCAAGAGCTGGGAAGGCGCGATCGGCGGCTGGTTGCTCGTGCTGGTGGTGGCCGCGATAGGCATTGCCACGCATGCGTTCGCGCCGACGCTTTACACCGCCTACGCGGCGAAGTTCGGCGTATTCCGCGCGTTGGTGCTGATCAGCGTGCTAGTGGTGTTCAGCGTGCTCGGCGATCTGTTCGAGTCGCTATTGAAGCGGCAGGCGGGCGTCAAGGATTCGAGTGCATTGTTGCCGGGGCATGGCGGCGTGCTGGATCGTATCGACGCATTGTTGCCGGTGCTCCCGATCGCGATGCTGCTGATTGGCGTGTGATTCAGCGTGGATGCGCGCTTGATCGGCGCGGCGTCAGCGCGAATCAGCGTATAAGCGGTAAGCACTGAATGGGCTTGTCGGTGACGGGGTGGCCGCTGTTCGGCCTATTGAGGTATCTACGTTTCTTATGACACAAAGAATTACGCTGCTCGGATCGACCGGCTCGATTGGCCAGAGTACGCTCGACGTCATCAGTCGGCACCCGGATCGGTTCTCCGTTTTCGCATTATCCGCCCATCGCAGCTGGGAGGCATTGGCGGCCCAGTGCGAGCACTTTCACCCTGAAGTAGCGGTCGTCGGCAGCGCCGACATCGCCGAAAAGCTGAGCGCGCGGCTGGTGCAGTTGGGTGTGCAGACGGTGGTCGAATGGGGTGCCGAAGCGCTAGAGCGCGTCGCCTCCGCCGACGCGTGCGACACGGTGGTAGCAGCGATC
>CAWUJR010000222.1:0-6510 GCA_963922375.1 uncultured Robbsia sp. | reverse complement strand
CGGTCAGCGTGGTTTTACCATGATCGACGTGACCGATCGTGCCCACGTTGACGTGGGGCTTTGTACGTTCAAACTTACCTTTAGCCATGACTGTCTTCTTTCAGATATTGGGTTGAGCTGGACGGCGGGACGATCCGTTACGGACCCTCCCGCTTCGCTACATTTACTTCAAAATTACTTCGTCTTCGCGCTCATGATCGCTTCCGCAACATTGCGCGGCGCGTCAGCGTAGTGCTTGAACTCCATCGTGTACGTTGCACGACCCTGGGTCTGCGAACGCAACGATGTCGAGTAACCGAACATTTCCGACAACGGCACTTCAGCCTTCACTTCCTTGCCGCCGCCGACCATGTCGTCCATGCCCTGGACCATACCGCGACGCGAGGACAAGTCGCCCATCACGTTACCGGTGAAGTCTTCCGGCGTTTCCACCGTTACCGCCATCATCGGCTCCAGCAATGTCGGCATAGCACGGCGCATGCCTTCCTTGAATGCCATCGAGCCGGCCATCCGGAATGCATTTTCGTTCGAGTCCACATCGTGGTACGAACCAAAGGTCAGCGTGACCTTCACGTCGACCACCGGGAAACCAGCCAAAATACCGGCCTTCAGCGTTTCCTGGATACCCTTGTCGACTGCCGGGATGTATTCGCGAGGCACCACACCGCCCTTGATCGCGTCGACGAATTCATAACCCTTGCCCTGCTCCGACGGCTCGACCGTGATGACCACGTGGCCGTACTGGCCGCGACCACCCGACTGCTTGACGAATTTGCCTTCGACGTCCTTCGCGGTGCCGCGGATCGTTTCGCGGTACGCGACCTGCGGCTTACCCACGGTCGCTTCGACGTTGAATTCGCGCTTCATCCGGTCGACCAGAATTTCCAAGTGGAGCTCGCCCATCCCGGAAATAATCGTCTGACCCGATTCTTCGTCGGACGCGACGCGGAACGACGGATCTTCCTGAGCCAAACGGTTCAGTGCGATACCCATCTTTTCCTGGTCGGCCTTCGTCTTCGGCTCGACGGCCTGCGAAATCACCGGCTCCGGGAAAATCATCCGTTCCAGGATGATCACCGATTCCGGATCGCACAGCGTGTCGCCGGTCGTCGCTTCTTTCAAGCCGACGGCCGCAGCGATGTCGCCTGCGAACACTTCCTTGATTTCTTCGCGCTCGTTCGCGTGCATCAACAAGATCCGGCCCAGGCGTTCCTTCTTTTCCTTGACCGAGTTGTAGACGGTGTCGCCCGACTTGACCATCCCCGAGTAGACCCGGAAGAAAATCAGCTGCCCGACGAACGGATCCGTCATGATCTTGAATGCCAGCGACGAGAACTTCTCGTCATCGGCCGCACGGCGCGTGGCCGGCTGGTCGTTTTCGAGAATACCGGCAACGTCCGGCACGTCGATCGGCGACGGCATGTAATCCAGCACGCCGTCCAGCATCGCCTGCACGCCCTTGTTCTTGAAGGCGCTGCCGCACATCATCGGCACGATTTCGCTGGCGATGGTACGTGCACGCAGGGCTGCACGGATTTCTTCCTCGGTCAGCGCTTCGCCGCCCAAGTACTTTTCCATCAGCTCTTCAGTCGATTCCGCAGCGGCTTCGACCATCTTTTCACGCCATTCGTCCGCTTCGTCCTGCAGTTCTGCCGGAATGTCTTCGTACGTGAACTTCGTGCCTTGCGACGCGTCGTCCCACAAGATCGCCTTCATCTTGACCAGGTCGATCACGCCCTTGAAATTCTCTTCCGCACCGATAGGAATCTGCACCGGAATCGGGTTTGCCTTCAGGCGCAGACGCATCTGGTCATACACCTTGAAGAAGTTCGCGCCGGTACGGTCCATCTTGTTGACAAATGCCAACCGCGGAACCTTGTACTTGTTCGCTTGACGCCACACCGTTTCCGACTGCGGCTGCACGCCGCCCACGGCACAGTAAACCATGCAGGCGCCGTCGAGCACGCGCATCGAACGCTCGACTTCGATCGTGAAGTCGACGTGTCCCGGCGTGTCGATGATGTTGATCCGGTGCTCAGGATAGTTACCCGCCATACCCTTCCAGAACGTGGTCGTTGCCGCCGACGTAATGGTGATGCCGCGTTCCTGTTCCTGTTCCATCCAGTCCATCGTGGCGGCGCCGTCGTGCACTTCGCCAATCTTGTGATTGACACCCGTGTAAAACAGGATCCGTTCGGTGGTGGTCGTCTTGCCAGCATCAATGTGAGCGCTGATGCCGATATTGCGGTAGCGCTCGATGGGAGTCTTGCGTGCCACGTTTATCCTCTATCTCTTTGGGGTCGCGCGAAGCGCGCCCTAACACAAACGGGCGAGGCGCAAAAAAGCGCTCCCGCCCGGAGTACGCCGAAGGCCAGCTTGCACCGGCTAGCGAGTCAAAATCAGAAGCGGAAGTGCGAGAACGCCTTGTTCGCTTCTGCCATCCGGTGCACTTCGTCACGGCGCTTCATCGCCGCGCCGCGACCTTCAGCCGCCTCGAGCAATTCGCCCGCCAGACGCAGCGCCATCGACTTCTCGCTACGCTTCTTCGACGCTTCGCGCACCCAACGCATGGCCAATGCCATACGACGCGACGGACGCACTTCGACCGGCACCTGGTAGTTTGCACCACCTACGCGACGGCTCTTCACTTCGACCACCGGCTTGACGTTGTTCATCGCAGCCGAGAAGACTTCCAGGGGGTCCTTGCCGGCCTTGCCCTGGATTTGCTCGAACGCGCCATACACGATCCGCTCAGCAACAGCCTTCTTGCCGGACAGCATCAGCACGTTCATAAATTTTGCGACTTCGACATTGCCGAATTTCGGATCAGGCAACACTTCCCGCTTGGGGACTTCACGACGACGTGGCATTTCTTTCCTCTAACCTTTTCAGTTCGGGGCAAAACAATTTGACCCCGTGTTGCGCCAACGGTGGGAATCTACAGACGGATTCAACATACCGGGCCAACACTTACTCAGCAGCACTCGGCCTCTCTTCAGCACCGACACTGCAGCGGACGCGCCGCATCCAGCTTTCGTCTTGACAGACTTAAGCCTTCTTAGCGCGCTTTGCGCCGTACTTCGAGCGCGATTGCTTACGATCCTTGACGCCCTGGGTATCCAGCGAGCCACGAACCATGTGATAACGCACACCCGGCAAATCCTTCACACGACCGCCGCGAATCAGCACGACCGAGTGTTCCTGCAGGTTGTGGCCTTCACCACCGATATACGAAATAACTTCGAAGCCGTTCGTCAGACGAACCTTCGCAACCTTACGCAGTGCGGAGTTCGGCTTCTTCGGCGTCGTGGTGTACACGCGCGTGCACACGCCACGACGCTGGGGGCAGTCCTGCAAGGCCGGGCTCTTGCTCTTCACGATTTCCGAAGAGCGGGCCTTGCGAACCAATTGATTAATGGTTGGCATTTTAAATCCGCGATAAGTGTTTCAGTCGAAGTCAACCGGCCGGGCAAGCAGCCGGGTTCCATTTTTACAAAACGGAACTGCGTAGTGTATACCGGGGAAGATAAATCGTCAAGCCTGCTGCGAACATTCGCTCGACCACCTGCAGCGCGCCCGCCCACTCCAAGCGGTGTGCCGCTGCGCGTGTCGCTTTTTATAAGCGATGGCTAAAGGGGCATGCGATCTTGGCCGCTGACGCCGGCACCGAATGAGGCGACGCCGTATCGACACGGTCCCCAGTTGCACACCTGGGGCTTGTTGCCCGCCCCCACGTCTTTTTGGACACGACATGCCCCATCATTCTCTGACGCCTTCGACAACCCGCCCCAGGCACGTGCGCCATTCGCCCACGCCGCACACCGCCTTACACCCCATTGCCGCCATCACCGAAGCACGTAATATCGATGACGTGGCGCTCCAGCCTCCCTGCCGATCCGTCGATCGAACGTTATCCAAACGGCGCTCGGTCGAACTCACCGACGTTCGTTCGTCCGCGCCGAAGCGCTCACGCCTGTCCGACCTCGAATGGGACGGCGGCAGCAGTTCAGACACGACTGCGACGCTAGCTCGCATTGCCGGGCAACTGCTCGGTGTGGCCGATCCGGCCGCCACCGCGCCCGCTTCGCCGCGCCTGTCGGCGATCCGCTTTGGCGTCGAGCGATCGCTCAGCGCACCGCACGGCGAGCAAATGACAGCGTTGATCGTCAACGTGGCCAAAATGACGGCGCCCGGGGACAGCGCCACGTTCCGCACGGTGATCGCACAGATCATCGCGTCAACACAAGATAGCAGTGGGACGTCGCGCTATGCGGTGCTGGCGGCGATCTGCCGTGCATTCGATCAGATAAGCGATCTTCACAAAGTTTGCGCAATGGAAGCGGTCGCGGCAGCGCTGGTGGAAAACCCGGGGCGAACGTTGGCCGAGCGCCCCGCCGATCTTGAGCTGAGAGACCTGCTGCGGCCATTCGGGATGCTGTTCTCTTACCCCCCTAACCCGCTCCTCCAACACGTTACGCTGAGAACGCAGCAATTGTTCAGCGACGGTATCTATAGGCTTGCGGCCCATATCAGCCAAACGAAGAACTGGGCCCAGACGATCGATCCCGATCCACTTTGCAACATTGTCATGGTGCTCAGACGCGCAGCCGGGGCGAATCAGCAGCACGTGAGGGACATGGTCATCAAGGTGGCGCGTGCGATGGTTGGTGAAGGCGGCCATTTTTACCGACTCCGCATGTTGCCGATCAGTTGGCTGCTGCAAGGTTTGATCGGATGCAGGGACGAAACGCTCCGAGAGACGGCGCTTCAGCGGATCCACGAGTGGCTCGGCAGGTTGAACCGGAGGTCGATATGCCCGATGATCGCCCCACGCGTTATCATGAACTTTGTTCGCGATATGACGGCGTCCTATCCGACACGCGCCGGTGCAAGCGCGCTGGTCAAACTAACCGCTTTACTGCGCGATCGTTTCGTCGATCATGTGCGGCCCGATGACGATTGGATCCGCCATACCGTTGCGCGTTACCTCAGCCAGGTTTTTGCCTTCAGCGAAAACGAGCGCGACCCCGCCAACGAAGCCGCGCTGAAACCGCTGATCGCTCAGTTGATCGCGCCCGCCTTTCGAGAAAAAGCACTTGCTGCAGACGCGCTTGAATCGGTGGCGGTCATCGTCAACAATTACGCGAAAGGCGCGGCTTGTAGCGAAGAAGCGCAAGCGCAGGCATTAGTGCTTGCCACAGAAGCCACCACGCGGTCGGTCCGGAACCAACTTCCGTTTTGCGCTTTCAAGCACCTCGCCACATTATTCAGCCAGCGATATCACAGCGACAACCGATTTTCGTGTGCGTTGGACGCGATGTGCGAATCGCTCCATCGAATGCTGTCGCATCCTGACTGCCTGAGAGCGTTTCGTGAGGTTCAGGCACACGGATTGGCCCAGATGCTGGAAGCCCTCGCGCCCCACGTGAAGCATTCCGAGAGTGTCAAGAAAGCGGCTTATCAAATACTTGTCCGCATAACGCAATCAGCCCACTCCCCCGAGCAACAGCCGTTGACGATGCTGGCCAGATGGTCCTCTTGCATCGTCGCATTGGGATGCTACCCCGCGATGCGGCCTTTCTATCGCGCCATGTCGGAGAAACTCGACAATCGGCACCACGACCTATCGGACATGACAAGCCAGCAAGCGAACGATCTCAAAGCGGCCGCGGCAATGTATGCAATGTCGAGGGATCCACGCCTTGCCCACTCCTCTGGCTCCTCTGGCTCCTCTGGCTCCTCTGGCTCGCTTGTTTCCTCTCGCCGCCAGCATCAAGACCGCGTGCTCGAATCGACCGCCGAGGTGAAGCGCGAGACCCCATCGCCCTCACCTGACGCGCATCAGCCGTCGAGTGCGGACCTTCACCCTCCTCGAGACGCGGTCCCGCCGCCGCGCACGCCGCCCATGGAGACGATGCCCACGACGGCTGTCGAAGACGTTGCATCGATCGGCACGTCTGTTGGGGCACCGCAAACGGGTGCCGTCGCGCTGCCGGCACGAGCGTCACCGGAGAGTCCGTCGCACCGCGTCACGCTCGACGAGCGTGTGGCGGCACACCGTCCATTGATCGCGCTTTATCTGCGCCACCTCGACGATTCGGACACATCAATTCGCGATGCCACATACGGCGCATTGCAGATCCTGATCGATGACGCTTATCGCTACCGAGGCCAATTGGACAATGCCCCGCTCCACACGCGTATCGCTTTGCTGGGCGCGATGTCATGCAACATCGCGTTGAATCGCGACAAGCTGTGGAAGCACATTGCGCAAAACTTCACCGCGCAACTCAACGCGACCGATCTGGACAACGTGACACCGGATACAGTCGACGTGCTGTCCAACGCGCTGGCGCGATTTTTAACCGTGCCGGAACTGCATCACTATCGTCCTCGCGTGCTCGATCTCCTGGAATGGGCCATGCCTTTGATTGCAAAGGGTGGCCCGGCGGGATGGCGGCTCCTGGCAACAGCGATTCGTGGAAGCGCCGCGCCATCATCGCATCAGAG
>CAWUJR010000221.1:0-6517 GCA_963922375.1 uncultured Robbsia sp. | reverse complement strand
GCAGGTGCGGCGCGAGCGCTGGCAGGAGCGCGGCGAGGACGCTTGGCTGATCGATATACAGGCGCACGGCCCAGCCGTACTCGCTGGCTAACTGACGCGCCAGGCGCCAGCAGACACCGGCGTCGCCATAGTTGTCGATAACGGTGCAAAATAGGTCGCAACGAAGGGCTGAGCGCATGGAAACCTGAACGGGATCGACTAGAATCGGCATTTTAGTCGACGCGCCTCGTTTCACCCCGATCTGCTCTCAGTCGCCCCGATCCGTTCTGATCCGCCTCACGCACGTAACCGATTCCGCATGACCGAACCCGCCGTATTTTCTCCGAAGGAACAGATTGCGCAGTTGCCGCATTTGCCTGGCGTCTATCGCTATTTCGATCGCGACGGCAATGTGCTGTATGTCGGCAAGGCGCGCGATCTGAAAAAGCGCGTCTCCAGCTATTTCAACAAGAACCTGGCGTCGCCCCGTATCGCGATGATGGTGTCGCGGATCACGCGGCTGGAAACCACGGTGACGCGTTCCGAAGCAGAGGCGTTGCTGCTTGAGAACAATCTGATCAAAGCGCTGGTGCCGCGCTACAACATTCTGTTTCGCGACGACAAGTCTTACCCGTACCTGAAACTAACCGGCCACGCGTTTCCTCGGATGGCCTATTACCGCGGCGCGGTGGATCGCAAGAATCAGTATTTCGGCCCGTTTCCGAGCGCGTGGGCCGTGCGTGAAAGCATTCAAATCCTGCAGCGCGTATTTCAACTGCGCACGTGCGAGGATTCGGTTTTTAATAACCGGACGCGACCGTGCCTGCTGCATCCGATCGGCCGATGCACCGCGCCATGCGTCGGCGAAATCAACGAAGAAGACTACGCGCGCGATGTGCATAACGCTTCGCGCTTTCTGCTCGGCCAGCAAAGCGAGGTGATGCGCGATCTGGAAACGAAGATGCAGCGCTTCGCAGTCGAGCTGAAATTCGAGCAGGCGGCGCAAGTGCGCAATCAGATGAGTGCACTGTCGAAAGTGCTGCATCAGCAGAGTGTCGAAATCGAAGGGACGAACGACGTCGACATCATCGCGGTGGCGGCGCATGGGGGGCGGGTTTGCGTGAACCTGGCGATGGTGCGCGGCGGGCGGCATCTCGGCGACAAGGCCTATTTTCCGACGCAGGTCGAAAGCGGTCTGGCCATCGCCGGGGCGCTCGACGATGATGAAGAAGCGATAGACGCGGTCGATGGCGTTGATGCAGCGCCTGCAGACACGCAGGCGGAGCAGGGCGAATCGGACCATCGGACGAGCGCCGCGGTGATGGATGAGGTGCGCATGCCGACACCGCTCGGCGTTGAGTCGCATGCTATTTACGACGCCAACGACGCCAACGACGCCAACGACGCCAACGACGCTAGCGACGCCAACGACGCCAACGACGCTAGCGAGGAAATCGACGCTATCGATGATGAGCGCGGGGAAGACGTCGTCGCGCACAGGTCTGCGGACGATGACACCGCGCTCACGAACGCGCCGGGCGGCATCGAAGTAGAAGTGCTGGAGGCATTCATCGGCCAGCATTACACCAGTCAACTGATCCCCCCGATCCTGATCGTGAGCCATCCCTTGGCCAATCGCGAGTTGGTCAGCTTGCTGGGCGAGCAGGCGAAGCGTCGCGTCACGGTGCTGCGTCAACCGCAGGGACAACGTCGCGTCTGGTTGACGATGGCCGAACACAATGCGCGGCTGTCGCTCGCGCGCATATTGTCGGAGCAAGGTTCGCAGCAGGCCAGAACGAAGGCGCTGGCGGATACATTGAATCTGGACACCGACGACCTGGCCACGTTGCGCGTCGAGTGCTTCGATATCAGTCATACGATGGGCGAGGCCACACAAGCCTCATGTGTGGTGTATCACCATCACAAGATGCAGAACGGCGAATACCGTCGCTACAACATCAACAACATCACCCCCGGCGATGACTATGCGGCCATGCGCCAGGTGTTGATGCGTCGTTACGAGAAGATGGTTGTGCAAGGCGAACAAGCGTTGCCGGACGCGCATGTTGCCGACCCGGAGGTCGTCGTCGATACGGCGGCATCAGACGGCGTCGGCGCCGAGAATGGTATGGCGAACGGTGTGACGAACGCCGCCGAGGATGCGGCAGCAGACGCAGCACCGATCGCCACGGTCGCCACCTTTCCGAACATCGTGTTGATTGATGGCGGTAAAGGGCAGGTGGAAATGGCGCGGCAGGTGTTCAGCGAGTTGGGACTCGATATCGGTTTGATTGTCGGTGTCGCGAAGGGTGAGGGACGTAAAGTCGGTCTGGAGACGCTGATCTTTGCCGATGGACGCGCGCCGCTCGAATTGGGCAAAGACAGCGCTGCGTTGATGCTGATTGCGCAGATTCGCGACGAAGCCCACCGGTTCGCGATCACCGGTATGCGGGCCAAACGCGCCAAAACGCGTCAGAGCAGCCGGCTCGAAGAGCTGGATGGGATCGGCGCAAAACGTCGGCAACGCTTGCTCGCCCGTTTTGGGGGGCTGCGCGGCGTGATGGCGGCCAGTATCGATGAGCTGGCAAGTGTCGACGGTATCTCGCAGGCACTTGCGGAGCAGATTTATCAGCAGTTGCACTGATTGCGGCTTGATCGTCTGCCGTCACGCGGGCGTCATCGGCGATGGCTTCTGCCGGCTTCTGCCGATATCGCTGCGGTTATCCTTGTACCCCTGATACTGACGCGGCACAATTGTGCCTTGTCAGTTTTCTCCTACCACGTCCTGCCGATGCCGTTCAATCTACCGATATTCCTGACATGGCTGCGGATCGTGTTGATCCCGCTGATCGTCGGCGTGTTTTACCTTCCCGACAGCGCGCTGAGCCCTGCTGTCAGGAACAGCGTTGCCTGCGCGGTGTTCGTGCTGGCCGCCCTGACAGACTGGTTCGATGGCTATCTCGCCCGCAGGCTGAACCAGACGTCGGCATTCGGCGCGTTCCTCGATCCGGTCGCAGACAAGCTGATGGTGACCGCATCGCTGCTGGTGCTTGTCCATCTGACGCGTATCGATGCCGCGATCGCGTTGGTGATCGTCGGTCGCGAGATCACGATCTCCGCGTTGCGCGAATGGATGGCACAGATTGGCGCATCGAAGAGCGTGGCGGTGAACTCGCTCGGCAAGATCAAGACGGTGTGTCAGATGGTCGCGATTCCGATGTTGTTGTTCTATCAGAAGCTCGATGTGGGGGCATTCGTCGGCCATCCCGGCGCGCTGGTCCTGGATATCCGAGTGTGGGGAAGCTGGCTGCTGTATCTGGCCGCGGTGCTGACGATCTGGTCGATGATGTACTACATGAAGCTTGCCTGGCCGCAGATTCGAGAGCGAACGAGGGTGATGTAAAAAATTTCGCAAATAGTGTTGACACAGGGTTTGGCCTTAGACATAATCTCGTTCTCCCACGGCAAGCAGCAAACGCAGCGCGGCGGGGTAGCAGCAAAACGTTGGTGTATCAAAGCAGTGAGCGGCATGCAGTAAGGCAGTATTTAAGCGGGAGTAGCTCAGTTGGTAGAGCGCAACCTTGCCAAGGTTGAGGTCGCGAGTTCGAGCCTCGTCTCCCGCTCCAAATGTGTAGCCTGTTGTTTTGTGTGCGATGTTGACAGCAGTCATGCATCGCGTCTCGTACGAAACAACAGGTCGTGTGAAGGCCTCACCGGTGGTTCCGGTAAGGTCGAGCAGTAACGGTTTAGCGGGAGTAGCTCAGTTGGTAGAGCGCAACCTTGCCAAGGTTGAGGTCGCGAGTTCGAGCCTCGTCTCCCGCTCCAAACAAAAAAGGGAAGCAGCGCTTCCCTTTTTACTTTCACCGTGTTGCTGATGCGTTGCTTGCATCGCGTATTAGGCAACATCGGCGATGTCTCCCCTGGCGGGGTGGCAGAGTGGTCATGCAGCGGCCTGCAAAGCCGTGTACGCCGGTTCGATTCCGACCCCCGCCTCCAAGTTAAAGCGCTACTTTGTAGCGCTTTTCTTTTTTCCCTTCTCTGTTTTTATCGGTATGCCGCCGTCTGGCCCGCGGGCGCAGCGAATAGGTCTACTCCTATTTAGTCCGCGCATTGCCGCTTGGAGCAGGGTATTTTGGTGTACTTGATAAAAGCGCGGGCTGAATGCCATTCATCGGCCGTGAGACGATCGCGCTTCGTTCTGGGCTCCTGCGCCGACAGGAACTTGCCGATCGGGTTGCACGAAGGGGCGAGCACGGTCGGCGCGTGTTGGTTGACTTGGCACGCCCGTTGACACTGCATCGATACTCGGAAACGCTTGGCCGACGCCGAGCGCACCGTCCGATACCGTGCGCGGTACGTTCGCTAGCGTGCCGAACGAGAGGCGGCGGCATGCTAGCCGGGGCTCGCGACCCGTGGCGCAGCGTCACAATCCTGAACTTACGTCGCCCTTTGCCAGGGTAATCCCCCAACCGACACTGATTTGCGATAGGATTTCATCGCGCGGTGATCGTCTCTTGCTGATCGGCGGAGATCTGAGCACACCGCTTAGCGATAGAGGAATCAGCATGATCGAGTGGCATTGGAAGCGGTTCGAAGAGTTGAATGTCAACGAACTTTATAACGTGTTGGAGGCGCGTTCGACGGTGTTTGTCGTCGAGCAGCGCTGCGTCTATCCCGACATCGACCGTCAGGATTTGAAGGCATGGCATCTGTTTGCGGTCGATGCCGACTCGCCGCAGGCGCCGTTGGTGGCCTATGCGCGAGTGTTCGGTCCGGACGAGGATAGCAGCGAAGCCCGCATCGGACGGGTGCTGACGATTTCCGAATATCGGGATCGTGGCCTCGGCAAGGCGCTGCTGCAGCGCGCGCTCGAACAGGTCGAAGCGCATTGGCCGGGCGTGCCCGTCCGCTTGAATGCGCAGCAGTATCTGCGCTCGTTCTACGAGTCGTTCGGTTTTACCAAGGTTGCCGGCCCCTATCTGGAAGACGGCATCCCGCATCTGGACATGCGCCGCGCTGCGCGGAAAGCCTGAAGCAAGCCGGACGCGGCCCCCAAGCGGGCATCAAGTAGGCATCAAGCAGGCATCAAACAAACAGGAAGCAGGTGGCGGCGCAGTCGGCGTGCGCCGGGGCAAACCATTCGACACGCCGACATGAGGTCGTTCGGTCAATGCATCCGGGTCGGCGGGCTGACCGGTAAGGGTGTCTTGAGATGGCTGCCATCGGAAAAATGCAAGGTGAGTTGCACGGTTGCCCCAGGGGCGATCGGATGCGTGGCGTCGGACAGCATGAAGTGATAGTCACCCGGCGAGATGGCCACGACGCGATGCGGTGGGAGCGCTAGTTTGTCCGTCATCATCATGGTCGATGTTGCCCCGTTGTTGACGGAGCGATGCAGCATCACGCTGCCATAGTCCGGACTATCCGCGCCGACCAGATCGATCGGTGCATCGGTGGTATTTTCCAGCGTCATATAGGCGGCGGCAGGCAGTTTTCCTGGCAGCCATCGCACCCAGCCTTCGGCGACCCGCACGATCGGGTGGCTGGTTGCGGGAGACGACGCGGAGGGGGCACGGATATCGGCAGCGTGCGCCACTCGGACCCCCATGGTCACCACTATGCCGAATCCCATCAATATCCGTATTGCGTTGCTGCGCATCCTTCCGGCGGGCAGCAACGCCTGCCGCCGCCATCCCCGCAGCGTGTCCGCGACGGCCTCGCCACCGGACGATAGGGCGCGTGAAAATGATGCCTTCGGGAAAAAGACAGACAAGAACATGGGCTCGCTGCAGAGTGAGAAGAGGGAAGGGGGCATCGACAGCATCGCCCCGGGCTGGGTCCGCGTCGGAACCGTCTGTGCGATGCGCGGCGCATACACACATGCCACCCTATCACCCGACACGATATGTTACGCCTTTGCTTTCGTCAAACCGGCAGCCGCGTTGTAACATGCCGTATTCACGGCCTTTGCCGGGTGTCGTCGCCCGCCGCTTCATCGAGTGGTCTTCATCCGGTCTGCTGCCGCTCGACCCGTACACGACTGGCATCACCCCCCGCACGACACCCGCATCGGGGCGATGCGGGCCTTGCCTTACGGCCTTCTTGACTCTCCACTCTGCGCAAAATGACGTCTTCCTCCTCGTTGCCGGATCCTTCCCGCACTGCGTTCTTTTTCGATTTCGACGGTACGCTCTGTGCCCTTGCGCCTACGCCGGATGCCGTGCAAGTGGCCCCAGAAGTGCCGTCGTTGCTTTTGCAACTGAGGGAACGCAGCGACAATGCGCTCGCGATCGTGACGGGGCGTCCGATCGAGGACATCGATCGTTTCCTCGCGCCGCTGACGTCTCAAGTTACGCTACCGATCGCCGGTTCGCATGGCGCCGAGCGCCGTGGCCTCGACGGCAAGATCGATCGCATTGGGTTCGGCGATGCGCGTCTGGCGCAGTTGGAGGCGGCGTTGCGCTCCCTTGTCACCGCCGTCCCGGGCTTGCTGCTTGAAGTGAAGGGGGCCGGGCTGGCGGTGCACTTTCGAGCCGCA
>CAWUJR010000220.1:0-6522 GCA_963922375.1 uncultured Robbsia sp. | reverse complement strand
CGCGACCGTCGCGCCGTTTTGCTCGATCACTTCGACCAACACGCCCGCTGCGGGGGCCGGCACTTCGAGAACAACTTTGTCGGTCTCGATTTCAATCAGGATTTCGTCTTGCCCAATCGCTTCGCCAATCTTCTTTTTCCAATCGAGCAGCGTCGCTTCAGCGACGGATTCGGACAGTTGCGGGACCTTGACTTCAACGATAGCCATATTTCTTCCTGGAGCAGAATGCGTAAAGTGGTGACATTCGGTGGTGACATTCGGTTATCACGGTCGGTGGTCACGGTCGGTGATCACGTCCGAGGGTGACATCCGATGGCGACATGCGGTGCAGATCGGCAGCGCTAGCGTGCCGACCGACCCCGGTCTTCGAGGTCGGTCGGCATCGCGGATTACTTCGTCAGCGCGCCTTTCAGGCGGCCGAACGCACCTTCGATCAGTGCTTTCTGCTGCTCGTAGTGCTTCGCGTAGTAACCCACTGCAGGCGAGGCCGACGCCGGGCGGCCGCTATACGCGAGCTTCTGCCCTTCCTTCATGCCTTCGAGCAGATGATGCTCGACGTAGAACCACGGCCCTTGGTTCTGCGGCTCGTCCTGCACCCAGACCACTTCGGTCACATTGTCGTATTTCTTCAGTTCCGCGTCGAATGCCTTGTGCGCGAACGGATACAGCTGTTCGATACGCAAGATCGCCACGTGGTGCGCGCCCACTTCGCGACGATGCGCGATCAAGTCGTAATACACCCGACCCGAACACACGATCACGCGCTTCACCTTATTCGCATCCAGCGGCTGACCATCGGTGATCTCGCTCTTGTCGCCGATCACCGGCTCGAAGGTGCCGGTCGCAAGTTCGTCGAGCGTGCTGATCGCTTCCTTGTGACGCAACAGCGATTTCGGCGTGAAGATGATCAGCGGCTTGCGGAACTGGCGAATCATCTGACGACGCAGCACATGGAAAATCTGTGCCGGCGTGGTCGGCTGCACCACTTGCATATTCGATTCGCCACACAGTTGCAGGAAGCGCTCGATACGTGCGGACGAGTGCTCCGGACCCTGGCCTTCATAGCCGTGCGGCAGCAACATCGTCAGGCCCGACACGCGACCCCACTTCACTTCCCCGCTCGAGATGAACTGATCGATCACGACCTGCGCACCGTTCACGAAGTCGCCGAACTGCCCTTCCCACGCGACCAGCGTATTCGGCTCGGCCGTCGAGTAACCATATTCAAAGCCCAGCACCGCTTCTTCGGACAACACCGAGTCGATGACCGTGAAGCTCGCTTGATTCGGCGCCACGTTTTGCAACGGAATATACGTGCCGTCGTTCCAACGTTCACGGTTTTGATCGTGCAGCACCGCATGACGATGGCTGAACGTGCCGCGCCCGCTATCCTGACCGGTCAAACGCACCGCATAGCCGGAGCTGACCAGCGACGCGTACGCGAGATGCTCGCCCATGCCCCAGTCCAGCGGCTTGTCACCCAACGCCATGTCGCGACGATCGCTGATCACGCGATTGACGAGCGGATGAACCTTGAAGTTCTCCGGGAATTTGGTGATGGCGTCGCCCAGGCGCTTCAATTCGGACAGCGGCACGCGCGTGTCGGCTGCATCCGTCCATTTACGATTCAGGAACGGCACCCAGTCGAGCGCATACTTGCTCTTGTAGTTCGACAGCACCGGATCGACCGTGTGATGTCCTTCGTCCATCGCGGTGCGGTACGCCTTGACCAGTTCGTCCGGGCCTTCCGCTGGCAATACCTTCTGCGCGAC
Source organism: uncultured Robbsia sp. (assembly GCA_963922375.1). Lineage (GTDB taxonomy): Bacteria > Pseudomonadota > Gammaproteobacteria > Burkholderiales > Burkholderiaceae > Robbsia. The sequence goes on along the minus strand of CAWUJR010000220.1, from coordinate 4,750 downwards.
CAACTTTTCCGCGTACAGCGCACGGGTGCCGGGGTGCTGCGCAATGCGCTTGTACATCAACGGCTGCGTCACCGCCGGCGTGTCCTGCTCGTTGTGACCGAGCTTACGGAAGCAGACGATATCGATGACGATGTCTTGATGGAACGTCGCGCGGTAATCCACGGCGAGCTCCACCGCGAACACAACCGCTTCCGGATCGTCGCCATTGACGTGCAGTACCGGCGCCTCGATCATCTTGACCACGTCGGTGCAATACAGCGTCGAGCGCGAGTCGCGCGGATCCGAGGTCGTGAAACCGATCTGGTTATTGATCACGACGTGGACCGTGCCGTGTGTGCCGTAACCGCGCGTTTGCGCAAGGTTCAGCGTTTCCATCACCACACCTTGGCCGGCAAAAGCGGCATCGCCGTGCACCTGCACCGGCAACACTTGATGACCATCGGCATCCGCGCGCCGATCCATCCGCGCTTTGGCGGAACCTTCGACGACCGGGTTGACGATTTCGAGATGCGACGGATTGAACGCGAGCGACAAGTGGATCGGACCACTTTCGGTCGAGATGTCGCTTGAGAAACCCTTGTGATATTTGACGTCGCCTGCCGGCAGATCGTCGACATGCTTGCCTTCGAACTCGGCGAACAGGTCCGCCGGCATCTTGCCCAGCGTATTCACCAGCACGTTTAGCCGGCCACGGTGGGCCATCCCGATCACGACCTCCTGCACACCGCGGGATGCGGCATGATGCACCAGTGCGTCCATCGCGACGATGAAGCTTTCGCCACCTTCGAGCGAAAAGCGCTTCTGACCGACGTACTTCGTGTGCAGATACCGCTCGAGGCCTTCAGCGGCCGTCAAGCGTTCGAGAATATGCGTTTTCTTCTTCGGGCTGAAATTCGGTGTCGAGCGACAGCCTTCCAGGCGCTCCTTGAACCAGCGCTTCTGCTCCGGGTCGCTGATATACATGTACTCGACACCCAGGGTGCCGCAGTAGGTATCGCGCAGATCCTGCAGGATCTGGCGCAGCGTGCCGTTCTCATAGCCGAAGTACAGGTTGTTCGCACTGAACTCCTGGTCCATATCGGCTTCGGTGAAGTCGTAAAACTTGGGTTCGAGTTCCGGAATCGGCGCGCGCTCTTGACGCTTGAGCGGATCCAGATTTGCCCAGCGGGTGCCCAGGAAGCGATATGCGCCAATCAGCGATTGGACAAAGACCTGCTTGCCGGCGGTCGCCAGACCGTGTTCACCGATGCGGGGGAGGAAGGCATTCGAGCGGGCGCGCTGCGCGAACGATTCGATGATAGGACCATGCGCGACGTCGTTCGTCGCACTACCGTCGACCGCGGGAACATGCTGAAGGGCATCAAAATAATCGCGCCACGTATCCGGCACGGACGCCGGGTTGTTCAGATATTCCTCGTACATGTCTTCCACGTACGCTGCATTGCCGCCGAACAAATAGGAGTTCGACTGGGACTGCTTCATCATTTTTACGCTCACTTTTCTTCGAGCTTCTCGAGAAATAGCGGGTGACAGAAACCTTCCGCGGCACGGCCTGACCGTTTAGCGGATTTGCGAATCAAGTTGTGCTGGAAGGACCGAGCTTCTTTTCAAAGCATAGCATGGAAGGGCCCTACCCTGCGTCATGCCGTCGCACTGAAAGGAAGTTTTCTCTCTCAACCGGCGTCGATGAAGGCGAATACGTTGCTTTCATGTCGAACGCCACACCGATGGTCGTGTCGCACTGCACATTGCGCGACAGGACACTCATCGGCGCCGGATGAAAAAAGGCCTGCGTCGACCCTTCCCTTGCGGTTCCGGTCTTTGCAGGCCTTGCGATTATCGCACCGATTGACTCAGTGCAACGTCGAATTAGTCACGGCTCGCGCGCTTGCGCTCGTGCTCTTTGAGGTAACGCTTACGGATACGGATGCTATCCGGCGTCACTTCGACCAATTCGTCGTCGTCGATGAATTCGACAGCCGATTCCAGCGTCATCTTGATGGCCGGCACCAGACGCACGGCTTCATCGGTACCCGAGGAACGCACGTTGGTCAGTTGCTTACCCTTGATCGGATTCACCACCAGATCGTTGTCGCGGCTGTGGATGCCGATGACCATGCCTTCATACAGCGCATCGCCCGGCACCACGAACATACGACCGCGATCCTGCAGCTTCCACAGCGCGTACGCCACTGCGTCGCCGTCATCTTGCGAGATCAGCACGCCATTACGACGCTCGCCGATCTTGCCTTCCTTGACCGGCTGGAAGCCGTTGAACGTGTGGCTCATCAAGCCCGTACCACGCGTCAACGTCAGGAAGTCGCCCTGGAAGCCGATCAAGCCACGTGCCGGGATCAAGTATTCCAGACGGGTACGACCACGACCGTCCGACACCATGTTCGACAGTTCGGCCTTACGACGACCCAACTCTTCCATGACGCCGCCCTGATGCTCGTCCTCAACGTCGACGGTCAGGTTCTCATACGGCTCTTGACGCACGCCATCGATTTCCTTGATCACAACGCGCGGGCGCGATACGCCCAGCTCATAGCCTTCGCGACGCATGTTTTCGATCAGAATCGTCAGATGCAGTTCGCCGCGACCCGAAACTTCGAACGAACCCTCTTCGTCGGTGTCTTTGACACGCAACGCCACGTTGTGGCGCAATTCGCTCATCAGACGATCGCGGATTTGACGGCTCGTCACGAACTTCGACTTTTTGTCGCGGCCCGCGAGCGGCGACGAATTGACCATGAAGTTCATCGTCAGCGTCGGTTCGTCGACGCTGATCAGCGGCAGCGGTTCCGGCGTGCCGACGTCACAGATCGTAGCGCCGATGCTGATGCCTTCGATGCCGTTGATCAGCACGATGTCGCCCGCTTGCGCTTCCTGCAACTGCACACGATCCACGCCGCTGAAACCTTGCACCTGGTTGATCTTGCCGCTCTTCGGCGCATCGTCCGCACCGAATTGGTAGGTGACGGCCTGACCCGGTCTGACCCGGCCGCGGTTCACGCGACCGATACCGATCTTGCCGAGGAAGGTCGAGAAGTCCAGCGACACGATCTGCAACTGCAACGGTGCGTCCGGGTCGGCCGGGCGAACCGGCACGTGCTCCAGGATGGCGTCGAACAGCGGACGCATATCGCCTTCGCGCGTTTCGGGGTCGAGGCTTGCATAGCCGTTCAGCGCCGATGCGTACACCACCGGAAAGTCGAGCTGCTCTTCGGTCGCGCCCAGCTTGTCGAACAGGTCCATGGTTTCGCCGTGGACCCAATCCGGACGTGCGCCCGGACGGTCGATCTTGTTGATCACGACGATCGGGCGCAGCCCCATCGCCAGTGCCTTCATCGTCACGAAGCGCGTTTGCGGCATCGGACCGTCGACCGCGTCGACGAGCAGCAGCACCGAGTCGACCATCGACATCACGCGCTCCACTTCACCGCCGAAGTCGGCGTGTCCTGGGGTATCGACGATATTGATGTGCGTGCCTTCGTATTCGACCGCGCAATTCTTCGCGAGAATCGTAATGCCGCGTTCTTTTTCAATGTCGTTCGAATCCATCACCCGCTCAGCGGTTTGTTGGTTCTCACGGAAGGTGCCCGATTGACGGAGCAGTTTGTCGACTAGCGTCGTTTTGCCATGGTCGACGTGGGCGATGATGGCGATATTGCGAAGCGCGCGGGTCATTAAGGAACTCGGAGGCGTAGAAGCGTGGATTCGGTACGTGCAAGACGTATAGGGTGGTCAGGGATGCTGGCCATGCACGCACCCATTCCGGAACCAACGATTATAGCACGCGATGCGCAGTTGTCTAAGGGATTGCCCTAAAAACGGCGACGGAGCGCCGTTGCGCGATCTTATTACCACGCGCCGGCGCGCGTGTCACTGCCGCACGCCTCGGTGTTCGCCTCATCCCGCGCGTCCTGCCGCGCCGGCTGGACCACTAGAGGCGTCGCTCGAATAAATACCGTTTTCCGCCGTCGGATACCGTTGCGAAGCGCACAAAACGTCCCTATACTCCGTGACGTTTCAATCATTGCCATATCACGCATCTTGTCCTCTTCTGATAGCGCCGCCGCGTCCCTCGCGTCCATCTGCCCCGACGAATCGGTGGGCTATCTGCTGTCGCGCGTGCGCTCGACGATGGCCAGCGAGCTTCAACAAGCCACGCAGGCGGACTTCGACCTCAGTAGCACCCAGGCCAGCATGCTGATGCTGCTGAAACACGGGCAACTGAGCGGTGCCGATCTCGCGCGCGAATATGGCATCGATGCGAGCGCGGTCACGCGACTGCTGGACAAGCTCGAACGCCGTGGGCTAGTCGTGCGCACGCGCAGCGAGTCGGATCGGCGGGTCGTCCATCTGGCGCTGACACCCGATGGATGGACGGTCATCGAGGGACTGCGGCCGTTATATGCGAAGGTGCTCGATCGGATGATGGCGGATTTCACCCAAGAGGAAGCCGGCTTCCTCAAAAGTTTGCTCAGAAGAATAATTCTTAACTGCGAGACATCGTCTGCAAAGTGACCTACGCCATCGGTTTTTGCCGGTGGGCGGCGCGATCCATCATCGAGACCATGATGGCCCAACCTGCCGCCCGCTGCTTTTTTGAATGAGAAAGCAATGGTTGCAGTGTCCATAATTAGGGTTCACCGAAGAAAACGCAATGACACACTTTGATAGCAAGCTTGGCAGCTTGTCGGACGAGCGGGATGCGCCGTCGATGGCGACGCACGGTGGGCGGATC
>CAWUJR010000219.1:0-6526 GCA_963922375.1 uncultured Robbsia sp. | reverse complement strand
ACCGGAGCGCGGCCGCGCTCGCCGTCGCCGCACAGAATGCCCTGGCGTTGCTGCCGATACCGCATCGCGGCGTCCGTTTCTTACAAGGTGACTGGTTCGAGGCGCTGGCAGGTGCAGAATCGATCGAAACAGGCGAAATGCGCAATCCACGCAGGCCCACCGCGAGCGCCAACGCCACGCGCGCTGTTGATACCCCGGCCATCACCATCGAATCGTTCGATCTGATCGTCAGCAATCCCCCGTACATTGCCACCGACGACCCGCATCTGGCACAAGGCGATCTACGCTTTGAGCCTCGCGGCGCGCTCACTGACGGCGGCGACGGCCTGGGCGATATTCGAACATTGGTTCACGGCGCCGGGCGGTGGTTGCGAAACGGGGCAGCGCTGATGATCGAACACGGCTACGACCAGGGAGCGGCGGTGCGCGCGATATTCGAACAAGCAGCCTACATCGACGTGCGTACCGAACGCGATCTCGGCGGCCAGGAACGCGTCACCGCAGCGATCTGGCGCGGCACAAATGACACAGACCGCAGGTCAAACGGTCCATTGACGCCGGCTATACCCCCACAACACGCTTGAACTCACGAAATCCGCTATTATCTGCACCAGACAGGGGGCAATGACAACCGCCCCAACTGGCCCATTTATCGGGCTCGCGCAGCCCTCTTTTTCAGGTTCCCGCCATGGACACCCAAGCACGTATTCAACAGATTGTTTCTGAGCACCCGGTGGTGCTTTTCATGAAAGGCACAGCGCAGTTTCCGATGTGCGGCTTCTCCGGCCGTGCGATCCAGATTCTGAAAGCGTGCGGCGTGGAAAAGCCGTTCACCGTCAATGTGCTGGACGACAGCGAGATTCGCCAGGGCATCAAGGACTTCTCGAACTGGCCGACGATTCCGCAACTGTATGTGAACGGCGAATTCATTGGCGGCTCGGACATCATGACCGAAATGTATCAATCGGGCGAACTGCAGCAAGCGTTCCAGACGGCCTGATCGATTCGCAAAACGCGTGCGCTTGCCGCGACAATACGGCGCGAATTCAGCTCTCGTCAGGGGTTGACATTCCCAAATTTTCGCCGTATAAAGTCTTGGCAGGATTTTCAAGCGACGAGTATTTGCCCTCACGTAGTCGCCTCAGAACGGTACTCCGGTCGTCATATTTACCTCCTTGATATCATGCGCATCGGGCTTTATCGCCCACTTCAACACATTTAGAGTTAGGAACGTATATGGCAACGGGTACCGTTAAGTGGTTCAACGACGCTAAGGGCTTCGGCTTCATCACCCCGGACGACGGCGGTGAGGATCTGTTCGCTCACTTCTCGGAAATCAAGGCAGACGGCTTCAAGTCGCTGGCTGAAAACCAGAAAGTTAGCTTCGAAGTGAAGACGGGGCCGAAGGGCAAGCAAGCTGCGAACATCAAGCCGGCCTAATTGTCCGGTCCTGGCAGCACGCTTCGGGGTGCTGCCGGAGAGCAAAAAACCGCGCGTAGCGCGGTTTTTTTCGTTAGGGTGATCCGCCGCACCTAGCGCGGCTCCCCTCCACCGAAGACCCGCTCCGCGTAGATGCCGAGTCCCTTTGCCACGCTGGCGAGTGGATCGCCATGCACGGCGCGCGCGGCCGGGAATGCCGCACCGATCGCCGCCGACAGGAACTTCAGTCCCGTCGAGCCGCCAGTGAAATACAGCGCCGACACCGCCTCGGGCGCCACGCCGGCCTGCCGCGCCGTCTCCAAAGCCGCCAGGACAATACGCTGCGTTTCCTCCGATGACGCCTCTGCCAGACGGCTCGCATCGAACGGCGTATGCAGCCCCTCCTCGATCAGATCCAAGTCGATATCGGTCTCGCCACCCGCCGACACCGCAATCTTCGCTTTCTCGGAAACGCCGATCATCGCATGGCCGAGCCGGTGCTCGAACACCCGCTCCAATCGCGTCGGATACGCATCGTCGCGATAGATATGACGCATCAGCTTGAATTCGCCGATGCGGCGTGCGCTATAAATCGTATTAACCAGATGCCAAGTCGACAGATCGAAGTAGATCCGGTTCGGAATCTCCCGCCCTTCGATGTCGAGCGACCGATAGCCGAGCTCCCGCATCACGCTTGCCAGCGCGACACGCTTGTCGATATCGGTTCCAGCCACATGGACACCATGGTGACCCAGCACATCGTCACGCCGGTCGAGCCGCGCGACGCGTTGCGGGCCGACACGCACCAACGAAAAGTCGGACGTCCCGCCACCGATATCGATGACCAGCACGATCTCCTCTTCCGTGAGACGGGACTCGTAATCGAACGCCGCCGCGATCGGCTCGAACTGGAACACGACATCGCGTAGGCCGACCGAACGTGCTGCCGCTTCGAGTTGCGCCTGCGCATCGGCATCGGCCTTCGGATCGTCGTCGACGAAGAACACCGGTCGCCCCATCACCGCTTGCTCGACCGGACCGCCTGCGGCGTGGCGCGCTTTCTTCAGCAGGTGACCCAAGAACAGCGCAATGATATCGAGGAAAGGCAGTGCCGAACCATCGCCGATTTCTGTCACGCCCAGCGCCAACGGCGAACCCAGAATGCTTTTCAGCGAGCGCATCAGACGGCCATCATAGCCATCGATATATTCGGCGATTGCCGCCCGACCGAATGCTTGCGTATGCTCGTCGGCATTGAAGAACACGGCGGTCGGCAACGTCAGATTGTCGCCTTCGAGCGCAATCAAGCGGCTGGCAGCATGAGCGGACCCAGCGGCGAGCGACGCTGCACCCGACCCTGTATGACTAAGCGAACCCGACGCGGGCAGCGACAGCGCCGAATTGGAAGTGCCGAAATCGATAGCGCAATAAGTCATGGTCCGATACTCGGCAATGTTGGGCACGAGGCCGCGCAATGTAATCTGCGGTTTTAGCACATTGACGCGATGCGGGCAATCGGTGCGCGTACAAACGATCGCTGTCGATCAAATTTTCCTTGACAAGGAACGGGTCTGTTGCCGATACTTTATACATGTCTGCTTACAAGACCTCCCTCCTCTCTGCACTACTACTAGCCCGACTACCGGCGCTAGGCCTACTATCGCGCATTTGAACGGCAACGTTCCGCTGTAAAAATCGCGTCGCTGTCGTCTGCACCCCCCATATCGTTTCACCGTTTTCCGCTGGTCTCGCATTGTCGACGCCTGATATCAGGCTCACCCGATAATGCCGCTGATCGTCCGATCGAAGATCGCCGACAGCAGAGCTGGCCCGGAGTGTCGAATGAATCAGATTGCCTCGTCTTTCCTGTCGTTTATGCCTCTGCCGGCACGACTAAGCACCGGTTGCCAGACCTTGCGTCCGACACCGCGGCGGGTGACTCGCCGCATGTCGTCTGGCAACCGTCCTCGCGCAACCGATCTGCGATCGGCCCCGCCTACCCGTCGTGCCTAACCTCTCCGTCAATCTCTGTCGCAAGCGAGCACATCATGTTGAAGAACCCGTCCGTCAAGTACCGTCCCGTCGCCCCCGTCGATATTCCTGATCGCACCTGGCCGACGAAAACCCTGACGCATCCGCCGATCTGGATGAGCACGGACCTGCGTGATGGCAACCAATCGTTGTTCGAGCCCATGGACGGCGAGCGCAAGATGCGCATGTTCAAGACGCTGGTGCAGATCGGGTTGAAGGAAATCGAAGTCGCGTTTCCGTCGGCATCGCAGACGGACTTCGATTTCGTCCGCAGCCTGATCGAAGACGGCCACATCCCCGACGATGTGACGATTGAAGTACTGACACAGTCGCGTGAAGATTTGATCCGCCGCACGATGGCATCGGTACAGGGCGCGAAGAAAGCGATTGTCCACTTGTACAATGCGACGGCCCCGGCCTGGCGCAAGATTGTTTTCAATACGGACAAGGACAGTGTCAAAGCGTTGGCGCTGAGCGGCACGAAGCTGATTCGGGAAATCGCCGACCAGCATCCGGAAACGGAGTGGACGTTCCAATACAGTCCGGAGTGCTTCACCGCGACCGAGCTCGATTTTGCGAAGGAAGTCTGCAACGCGGTCATTGAAACCTGGGGTCCGACGCCCGAGCGCAAGATGATCATCAACTTGCCGGCAACCGTCGAAGTGGCCACGCCGAACCATTACGCCGATCAGGTCGAATGGATGCATCGCAATCTCGCGCGTCGCGACAGCGTGCTGATCAGCGTGCACCCGCACAACGATCGTGGCACGGCGGTCGCCGCGGCGGAACTGGCGATGCTCGCCGGAGCCGACCGCGTCGAAGGCTGCCTGTTCGGTAACGGCGAACGCACCGGCAATGTGGATCTGGTGACATTGGGCTTGAACCTGTATTCCCAAGGGGTCGATCCGCAGCTCGATTTCTCGAACATCAACGACATCGCGCGCGTCGTCGAATATTGCAACCAATTGCCGATCCACCCGCGTCATCCGTATGTCGGCGATCTGGTCTTCACCGCGTTTTCCGGTTCGCACCAGGACGCGATCAAGAAAGGTTTTGCCGTGCAAAAGGCCGACGCGCTGTGGGAAGTGCCGTACCTGCCTATCGACCCGAGCGATGTCGGCCGCACGTACGATTCTGTGATCCGCGTGAACAGCCAGTCCGGCAAGGGCGGCATTGCTTACCTGCTTGAACAGGGTTATGGCCTGGCCATGCCGCGTCGCTTGCAGGTGGAATTCAGTGGCGCCGTTCAAAAAGTCACCGACAGCACCGGTAGCGAAGTCACCGCGGCGATGTTGTGGGAATTATTCAACGATGAATACACGCGCGTCGCCGAGCCGCTCGAGTACATCAAACATCATTTGTCCGAGAACGGCGAACGCGAAGCGATTGAACTGACCGTCAAAGTCCATGGCGAGCAACGCGTGCTGCGCGGCGAAGGCAATGGCCCGCTGGACGCACTGATGCAAGCACTGCAAGTGCCGGCCAAGATCCAGCATTACGAAGAACGCGCGACCGGCCAGGGTGCGGACGCGACCGCCGTCGCCTATGCAGAAATGGCGTGCGATGGCGTGCCGGGCACCGTGTTCGGCGTGGGCATTCACAAAAATCTCGTCACCGCGTCGATTCGTGCGGCGATCAGTGGCGTCAACCGTCTCTACGCGCGCGTGAACGCCGATGCGCGGACCGCCTTTTTCGCCGACCAGAAAGCCGAGGCGTAAGCGGCAGACGCTTGCCGGATGTGATCGACGCGATCGGATTCGATCCATCTTGTTTGATGTAGTTTGTCCGACCGGCGTGCCCGTTATCGACGAGCACCAACGGCAGACCTGTGGGCCCAGTCGGCCGACAGGCGACGCAGCCTCCGTCACGAGCGGAAGCTGGTGGGTGCCTTGACCGAGGGAACCCGAACGCACTGACCGCCCCGCAGCACGAGAGCGATGTCCGACGCCGGATATCGCTCTTTTTGCGTTATGCCGTGAGCCGCGATGCGGCGCATAATTCGGGTGTCGCGTCGATGTGTTCTGTTGTCCGAGGACATACCGCCAACGACCCACCGCATTCGCGTCAACCCCAGGCGCCGCGCGTGATGCTTTCCGCACCGCAGCGACCGCATTCGTCAGGCAGTTGTTTTTCATGTCACGTCCTAAGATTCAGCCGCTCGGTGACAGTGCACTGATATTGGAGTGCGCGCCGCCGGCCACGCTCGCCTGCCAGACGCGCATCTGGGCGCTGGCCGATCAGAGCAAGCAGTGGGACCACGTGACCGATGTGATCCCCGGCATGAACAATCTCACGATCGTTTTCGACCCATTGCAGGCTGATTCTCCGGCATTGGCGCGGCAGCTCGATCAAGCCTGGCGCGCGATTCGCGTCAATACGTCGACATCCGATCTAGGCCGCCGCCTCGTCGAGATTCCGGTGCGATATGGCGGCGACGCCGGCCCGGATCTTGGATTCGTCGCCGAACAGGCGGGAATGAGTATCGAAGCCGCCGCCAGCCTGCACGCGGCGGCGCATTACACTGTCTACTTTCTCGGTTTTCAACCGGGCTTTGCTTATCTGGGGGGACTGGATAGCCGCCTGCATACCGCGAGACATGCGACACCACGGCTGCGCGTGCCCACGGGGTCGGTGGCCATCGGCGGTGCGCAAACCAGCATTTATCCCGCTGAATCGCCGGGAGGATGGCAACTGATCGGACGCTCGGACCTGTCGTTCTTCGATCCGACCCGTTCGCCCGCCAGCCTGCTGCAACCAGGAGATCAGGTGCGTTTTACCATCGAGAGTGTCAGCGCATGATCGATCTCATCAAAGCGGGCTTGTTGACGACCGTGCAGGATCTGGGACGTCGCGGATTGCGGCATCTGGGCGTCACGCAAGGCGGGGCGCTGGATGACCTCGCGCTGCGCATCGCGAATCGCCTGGTGGGGAATGCGCCCGACGCGGCAGGACTGGAAATCACCGTGGGTCAGACGGTCGTGTTGCGCTTTGACGTCACGACGCGGATCGCGTTGACGGGCGCGGATTGTGCGGCGATGCTTGACGGCAACGCGGTCCACGCGTGGTGGAGCGTCGC
>CAWUJR010000218.1:0-6530 GCA_963922375.1 uncultured Robbsia sp. | reverse complement strand
GTCCGCGAAGGCCACCGTGCGGCCGGACACGGCGGTCGAGACACGGTAAGTGTTCCAGTCCAGCGCGATGAGCGCATCCTTATACGGCGTGACGGCGAACGTCGATGTCGCGGTGCTCGGCATGTCGGAAGCGCCGGCCGTCACCATGGTCGCCGGTGCAGGCGCCGATGCCGTCGATGCGTTTGCCGCCGAGACTGCGTCGGCGTAAGCGGGTGGGGAGAGATAAGGCAGTGTGCAGAGGAAAGCGAGGATCGCCATTCGTTTTCCGATCGCACCGGTTCGGGCACCTGTATCGCCTGTATCGTGTCGATTCTCTGACACATCGCGTGGCGCATCATCAACGGCCGTTTCTCGCACCCGCTCGACGGCGCGCTCCCGGATAGTCGATGACAATCCATGCCACCATATATGATTCGCACCTCGAAATAAACGGATTTTCATACCGCCTCCTGATCGGCTAGAACCGATAATTTACATAGCAATCCTTATCTCATAGAATAAGAAAAACGCCGATGGGGCAAAACCCGCATCGGCGTTTGTATCAAAATAAGGTATTGAGCTGCGGTATGGCGCTGCGACATGACGCTGCAATACGAACCGACTTATCCCGCAGCCGATCGATGCCCGTTCGCCCGCGTCAGGCGTAGTCCTCGAACAGACCGGCACCGATATACGAGCCCTCGCGCGCACCCGGCGGACAGGCGAAGATGCCCCCCCCCACGTGAGTGGTGAACTGATTCATCATATCGAACTTCGCCAGCCGGTCGTTGATCGGGATGAATCCCTTACGCGGATCGCTCTGATGCGCGATGAACACCAGGCCCGCGTCGTACTCCGTCTCCTGCCGCCAGGGCGGCCAGCGTTCTATGTAAAAATCGGTGCTGTCGTTGTACGAATAGGAGCGACGCAGGATCTGCGCGCCGTTATTCAGGGCCTCGTTCGACAAGCGCACGTGTGCGGTTTCGGCAATGACCGGATTACCGTCCTTATCGGTGGCATTCAGATCGATCGGGTCGAATTCGTGCTTTTGCCCCAGCGGCGCACCGCTGTACTTCTCGCGACCGACCACTTGCTCCTGGAAGCCGCGCTCCATCTGGTCCCAATGCTCGATCGTAATGCGGATGCGTCGCACCACGGTGTAGGTGCCATCCTCCATCCACGGCGCATCGGCCGCACCGGCCCAGACGAATTTGTCCATCTGCTCGGCACTATCGATAGACGGGTTGCTCGTGCCGTCCTTGAATCCCATCAGATTGCGCGGCGTCTTGTTGCGCGCCCCCGACAGGAAGCCCGCCTGCCCCCACTTCATCTGCGCTTTGCCATAGCCCATTCGGGCCAACTGGCGCACCGCATGAAACGCGACCTGCGCATCATTCGCACAGGCTTGAATCAGCACCGCGCCACCGGTTTTCGCGGGAATCAACTGATCGCCATTGAAACGAGGCAGATCGACCAGTGCAGCCGGACGACGCGCGGCGATCCCGTAACGGTCTTTGCCATCCTTGCTAAACATATCCGGGCCGAAGCCGAACGTGATCGTCAACGCGGTCGCACCGATGTCCAGCACTTCGCCGGAGTCCGGTGCCGGCGCATCGTTCGCTGGAAGCGGCACCGCGGTCTCGCCACGGCACATACGGGCCGAAGCATCGGTCCATGCCTTGAGCAGCGCGATCAGCTCTTCACGTTTTTCTGTGTTGAGATCCAGCGCCGCCACATACGTGTGCTTTTGCTGATGATCGGCGATGCCGCCCTGATGCACGCCATAGAACGGGCGAGCAACCTGATCCGGATCGACCGACAGCGGCGTCTGCGACATCACATGCGGCGCATTTGATGGGCCCGTCGAGGGGCCATTCGGCGGTGCACTGGGCGGCGTCTTCGCCAATGCCCCGGCGCTGGCACCCAGTGCGGCGCCCGTCGCGAGCCCCGCTTTCAGGAAGCGCCGGCGTGAGGGGGGGTGATCGTTTGCCATAACAGTGTAAAAGTGGGTTCCAGCGGTCGTTCTCTGCACGTCCGCCCTCATGTGCGCACGCCCGACACGGACGCCACACCGAGGGCGGGACAATCGCGGCACTCCCCTCTATTTCGCGAGCACCAACGTATTGACGTCGTCCTGCACGAAATAGAAGCCGGTACCGTCCGGCGTCATCGCGATGCCGAACAAATCGCCGTTGCCCGGAGGCGATTGCGCCTTGTCGGTGTCGATCCAGCGGGCATACAGCTGCTTACCCGTTTCTGGGTCGATTTCGACCACCTGTCCGTTCAGCGCGTTGGTCACCAGCAAATGGCCGGCCGGCGTGGTCGCCAGCGCCAGCGGGCGGCGCAGCAGCCCATTCGCGGTGATTTCCGTGCCGACACCGGCGCTGTTGCTGCGCGTCAGCGGGTCATCGATCGCGGTGACGCGATTACCGATCGCATCCGACACATACAGCTTTTTGGTGTCGGCAGACAAGGCGAGCCCGGTCGGTCCCACCAGGAACACGCCCTTATCGGCACGCGCGCCGAAGCCATCGCCGATGACGGTTTCACTCTGGATCACAGGGGCCTTGCCCTGCGGTACGTCGAGCTCGATGCGCAGCACCGTCGCCTTGTTCGATACCGGCGGCGTTTCGCCAGTCGGGACGCCCTTCAAGCCGCCGACGCCAAAGCCGGCGTTGCTGACGAACAGCGTGACATGCTCGCCGTTGTCAACCACTGCCATATTACCCCATGGATCGTTGATATTGGGGCTGACGAACGTGGAAGCCACCTTCCCTTGCGGATCCAGCACCACCAGGCAACCCGCGCCTTTCGTGTCGGTCGTGCCGTCGTTGCTTGGCGTGCTCCCGACGATCACCCAGCCGGACTTCAGCATCGTCATCGCGGTCGACAAGCCCATGCCGCCCGGGCAGGACGGCAACTCGCGCGGGATCGTCGCGAACAACGACATCTGTTTCGTGTCCGGATGATAGTCGACGATCGTGCTGCCGGTGCCTTGCAGATTGGCCGAATTGTTGAAGTTATCGACCAGTACATCGTTTTGCTTGATCGTACCAGCAGACACGGGTGCCACGACGATCGCGTACGGATTCTGGTCGCCATTATCCGGCACCGTATTGGTCAGCAGCGTGTTGTGGTGCAGCGTTTCCAGCAGCCCTTGCGGCGCTGCAGCAACGGCATTCGAACAAACCAATGCGGCGGCCAGCGTCAACGAGCCGGCAGTCAAGGTCACAGCGTGGTGCAACGAAAGCGGTTTCATGCCTCTCCCTTTGATCAGAAAGTAACGGTGGTGCGAACACCCAGTACGAACGTATTACGCAGCGCTTGCGTCGCATCGTTCGGGTTTTGGCCCGCACCGGCGTTGAATGTGTATTGCAGGTCGCCTTGAACGACCCACCAAGGCGTGACCTGGTATTGATAGGTGGCTTCCAGCGCGGTCTCGCTGGTACGCACGCCGTAAGGCGTACCCAGCGCGGCACGGTTGTCCAGATCCAGATCGTGCGCGCCGTTGCCGATCTTGATGTACGCGAGGCCCAGGCCGACGGTATCGTCGTCCCGCCCCTTGAACGGCGCAGTCATCACAACACCCACGTTCGCGCTCAGACTGACCAGATTACGGTCACCCGGCGCACCCATCACGCGGGCGAACACGCCGACCGAGCGCGCTTCGTCCGGATCCGGACGCCAGACCATCTGGTCGGCCACCGCGTAAAAGCTGTAGTTACCGCGATGCGTGGCGGCATTGCCGTCGGACGCGCCACTCGCCAGCGACAAGCCGGTGTCGTCATAGCGTTGGTCCGCGAAACGTTCGTTGTTGTACCAGAAGCCGACTTTGTATGTGCCCGGCAGCCCCTCCGATGCCGCCCCCACCATCTGGCCATCGCTCGGTTGATTGATCGCGTACTGCAGCTCGCCGATATACATCGCGCCGCTGTGCAGATTGAAATTCGTGCCGCTGAGATTGTTCGCGTTGTTGCCGAGCGGATCGCTGTCGTACACACCGGCCAGGACCGTCAGCGCCGGCGCGACTTTCGCGCGCACGCGCGCGCCCAATGCCGACAACGGATAGGCAGGACCGCCATTCGGCATGTCATACGATGGCAAGCCCGGCCATCCGAACATCGTATTGACGAAGGTGGCCGCGTAGGCGCTCGACATGAATTCCTGGTCGATACTCTGCTGCCCGACGCGCACATCGACCTTATCGTTCAAGAAAGACTGCTGGTACCACATCTCCCAGAGCCGCGTCGTGTCCTGTGCCTCGATACCGCTTGCGGTATTGTAGGTGCCCAGGTAATTCGGACTGAGGTTGCGGCCATGGATATTCAGCGCGCTGATATTGAACTTACCGCCGTCCCAACCGAACGCCTTTTGCGTGTCCAGGCCCAAGGTCACGGTGGTCAAGCCGTCATAAGTGCCGCCACGTCGCAGGCCGCCGCGCACATTCGCCAGATATTCGGACACTTCCGTCGCATCCAACGACACGCCGTATTTGCCCAGCTCATTGCGCACGCCGCCCATGTCGCCGAATAGCGTCGAGCGGTTCCACAACCCGGTCCATTGACCGAGCGGCGTCGCCGTGATCGTCGTGTCGGCTTCCGGGTTCGGTGCGGTCGTAGTGGCATTGGCGGTCGTCGCTGCATTGGTAGCGCCGCCCGACACCGCACTGGTGCTGGCTTGCGCAAATGCCGCGCTCGACGCCAACGCCAGACTGGCAATGCCGGTTTTCAACACGCTGCGGCCGAAACGGGACCCACGCGCTTTCGTCGCGGTCGCGGTCGCGGTCATCTTCGTCGCCACCCGCTGCGGTACGCTTGTCGCACCATGCTCGCCGAACGCCTTCGCCGAACGCTTAGCGGCGACAGATTGGCTTGCTTTCGACACATTCGTCATCCTCACCGCGTCGTCGCGCGATCCCTTATAGATGGGCGTCATCGACTTTCCTCCCTGTTACGCTGACAGCCCTGCGGCTGCCGTATCCGTACCCTGATGCGTTGCTGCCCCACCCCGATTCTCATCGCGCGGCGCTTCGCCTCATCCCCCGCCTCCCATCGACATCGCTCAGCGTCCTTGCTGAATGCGCCGTCATCGACCCTGACCGCTGTCGAATGACCTTCATCTCGGGTATTGGCGCCTGAATCATACTGGTCTCAAATGGCGCCGTCAAAAGAATTGAGAACGATTATCATTTCCGCTCACATTGCCTACAGTTATCTTACGAATGACTATCGATGCACATCCCGTGAATCGAGAGGGCACGGAAACTGCGCATAGCAGCCTCTGTGCGGTCCCGAGCGGTGAGCGGTACGACCCGCCTCATAGAATGAGCCCGAATGAGATTTCTGATCCTGGGGGAGACATGTCGAGCTTTCATACACGTATCGATTTACACGACGCGACATCGCTGGACTACATCGATTTGAACAACGCGATGATCGAGCGCGGCTTTCAACGCACGATGCTGGGGGCCGATCGCCGTGTGCAGCATCTATCGCAGGCGCAATATCTTTTTCATTCGAACGGCTCCGGCCTCGACGAACGGGAACGCATCAATTTCCTGGCGGTGCAAAGTATCAACGCGATCAAGAAAGTGGGCTCGGTCGTCACCGTAGAAACCGGTTTTGTCTCGCCGTCTATCGGCGATGTCGACCGCTATCGTCAGCGCGCTTTCGTCTAAGCCCGATGCTTCGTGACCGCGCGCCGCATCGGCGAGCGCATGTCACCGCAGGCACGCTGCGCTATCATCACGCATCTTGCCGCGTGTTTCCATGACCAACGGTGCGCGCGCTACACTTTGAACCACGCCGTCGATCGGACGGGCGAACTGGATCCACGTTTATGAAGATCGCCGTGATGGGGGCCGGTGCCGTAGGCTGTTTTTACGGCGGCATGCTGGCGCGCGCAGGCCACGATGTCACATTGATCGGACGCCAGCAGCACGTCGACGCAATTCGCGCCAAAGGGCTGTTTGTGAACGCGCTGACGTTCCAGGAAGCCGTGCCGATCCGTGCCGCCACCACTGCCGAAGCGGTCGCGGGCGCGGACCTCGTGCTGTTCTGCGTGAAGTCCACCGATACGGAAACGGCCGGCGCGCTGATGCATCCCCATCTCTCGACGCAGACGGTTGTCTACAGCCTGCAGAACGGCGTCGACAACGCTGCTCGCCTGGCCACGGCACTCGGACGTCCTGTCGTGCCGGTCGTGGTCTATGTGGCCGCCGAGATGTCCGGGATTGGCGAGGTGCGGCACCACGGTCGAGGAGAATTGGTGATCGGTCCGTATGACGGTGCCCAGGCGCACGCGGACACGTTCGCACGGGCGGCCATCCCGACGCGCATTTCCGATAATGTGATCGGCGCATTGTGGGCCAAACTCATCGTCAATTGTGCATTCAATGCACTGTCGGCCGTGTCACAACGGCCGTATGGCGAGCTCTTCACGAGCGTCGGCGTGGCCGATGTGATGCGCGATGTCGTGAGCGAGTGTCTGGCAGTGGCGGCCGCGCGCGGCGTCGTCGTGCCCGGCGACAGTTGGGACGCGGTCGAGCAGAT
>CAWUJR010000217.1:0-6577 GCA_963922375.1 uncultured Robbsia sp. | reverse complement strand
GATCTGCGGTGGCGCGCGCCGCAGCCGGCTTCGCGATGGACACGCCCGCGTCAAGCGACAAAGTTCGGTGCGGACTGCATGCAGAAACCTGTCGGCGGCGATGCCGCGCCGCTCGGTGTGACGCCGAGCGAAGACTGTCTTTATATCAACGTCTGGCGGCCCGCTCGTATCGACGCCAAAGCGCCACTGCCTGTGATGGTATGGATCTACGGCGGCGGTTTTGTAAATGGCGGCTCTTCGCCGTCCGTCTACGACGGTTCGCAGTTCGCGAAACAGGGGGTCGTGCTGGTCAGTTTCAACTATCGACTCGGTCGCTTCGGCTTCTTCGCGCATCCGGCTTTGACACGGTCGATTGGGCAAAGCGAGCCGCTGGGCAACTACGGTTATATGGATCAGATCGCCGCACTGCAATGGGTCCAACGTAACATCCGGGCGTTCGGTGGCGATCCGAACAGCGTGACGCTGTTCGGCGAATCTGCAGGGGGCGCGTCCGTATTGGCATTGCTGACGTCGCCGCTGTCCAAGGGGCTGTTCAATAAGGCGATTGTGCAATCGGGCGGCGGTCGAGGCGCATTGATGCCGATGCGGGAGCTGCATGACGATAAACCCGGTCTCGCGTCCGCCGAATCCGTCGGCGTGGCGTTCGCCCGCGCAGCAGGCATCGGTGGCAACGACGCCAGCGCACTTGCCAAGCTGCGCGCGCTTCCAGCCGACAGCATCGTCGCCGGGATGAATATGCGTTCGATGTTCAACGATACCTACGTGGGCGGACCTATTCGAGACGGCAAGATCGTCACGGACGTACCGAATGCCGTCATCGAACGCGGAGAGCAATGGAAGGTGCCGGTGATGATCGGTGCGACCAGCGCCGACGTCGGCGTGCCGCATGGCAGAAACAAAGCGACGCTTTTCGCGACGTTTGGCACGCTGTCGGATCGGGCAAAGACAGCTTACGATCCCAGCGGAAAAGCGAGTTTTGACGATTTAAACAGACAGGTGGGTGCGGACAGCCTGATGGTGGAACCTGCGCGCTTGATTGCCCGTCTGGTTAGCGCGCAAGGCCTCCCGGCGTACGAGTATCGGTTCTCTTATGTTGCGCAGTCGCTTCGCGGCCAAGTGCCAGGCGCGCCGCACGCGTCCGAACTGCCCTACGTTTTTGATACGCTGCAAGCGCGATATGGACGCAAGACCACGACCGGCGATCAGGCGACGGCGACCGCAGCGTTGGCATATTGGGTCGCGTTCGCGAAGACCGGTGAGCCAAATGCCGGGCACTTACCGCACTGGCCGATGTATTCGAAGGAAAGCGACGCCTTGCTGGACTTCACCGACCACGGCCCCGTTGCCGGCCCGGATCGGTGGAAAGTGCGACTGGATGTGATCGAGGCACGCAGCACGCTCGCCCGCTGACGTGTCCATTGACTCGCTCATGAGCGAGCCACGTGCCGCTCATCAACCTGTTACCCAATCAGGAGCAGTCGGTTAATCAGGCAAAACGCTCGGCCAGCAACATGACGGACATGGTGGACACCAAGCGATCATTGTTGACCATAATCGGTGCGGAGTGCAGATCGCGCAGGTGCCGCCCCAAGCTGTATGGTGAATCGTTCTTGTAACCCGCGATGCCGCACACCATCATCGCTTCCTGCACGATGTCTAACGCGAGCGAGGACATCCGCACCTTCAGGTCGTTAATGACGACCGATGAACCATACGAATCGGCATTGCACGCTCCGCTCGCACGTTTCGCCAACTGCGCGTCGCGGCGGATCACGGCATCGTTGATGGTGGCGGCCATCAAGCGCAAATTACCGACCGCTTCCACCATACGCATGCCCGCATTGCCCAGTGAGGCCGCGGCGGATCGCGCTTGCTTACGATAAACCTTTTGCGCACGACGCACCGCGTCCTCCGCGATGCCCTGCCACGCGCTGGCCCATAAAATATAGGCCACCGGCGACATCGTGCGGGCGGCAATTTCTGCGAAGGATAATGGCAGGACCTGCTGCACCGCACCTCGTCCGGTCAGCACGAAGCCGCCGCTGGCCGTGCCGCGCATGCCGAGGGTGTTCCAGTCGCTGGTGGGTTGCAAATCGAAATCCGAACGGTTCAAGACCACCAGCACTTGCTCGGTGGCTTTGGCTTCTACGTCGCGGCGGGCAGTGACGAGAATCGTATCGGCATACGCGCCATAGGAAATCGTTGGCGCGTCCTTGACGAGCTTGAAGTTACCCTCGTTATCCGGCTGCACGCAACAGATGCTGCGTCCAAGGTCGCCGCCGACATTCACTTCGGAGGTCGCCGATGCCACCAGCCGCTCGTTTTTAACCAGATCGGCGAAATAGGCATCGAACCAGCGATCATGCGGCGCATGTTCTATCAGGCAGTAAAGCTGCGATTGATGCATCGCAAAGATCATCGCGGTGGATGCGCACGCCGAGCCAAGCGCGCGACAAACGTCGGCGACCTCCCTCAGGGATGCACCCTGACCGCCTCGGCTCGTCGGCACGCTCATCGACAGCAGACGCTGCGCACGCAATGCCTCGACGGCTTCTTTAGGAAATCTCGCTTCACGATCGACAGTGTCCGCGAAGCGCGCCGCCACGCTCACCGCTTCCGCGCATGCGTCGGCAAAGCGTTGCTTTTCCAATTCGCCGACCGTTGTTTCGTTTGTTTCTAGCTTCGCGTCTGTCATATCGATTTCGAAAGTTAACTATGGGTCGAGCTTGGATCGCGCCTGGGCTGATCGGGACCCGCTCGAGTCGGCTCGAGTCGGCTTGATAAGCCGCTTTGTCACGGTCGCGACTGTCGCCCAAGCGCGGCCTCGTTGCCCTGCGGCGTGACGTGTGCCATTACCAAATTCGGGTATCCAGCCGGAATGGTAATCACGTTATCCGAGCATTTATGTTTTCTACCTCACGCAACGCGCTAAATAAACTAAAAGCGAATACGCTTGGCTTCTTGATAAGAGAGCATATAGTCGAACCATGGCCAATTTGAGAAAATTTGTTTCGAAACGTTAACTCCCTCGGCAGCAATGAGCGTTAGCCAACATTATAGAAATGATTTTGTAAGCAAGTCGATAGTTTTACGCACCCCGATGTCCCATGTGTCGATTTTTACTGTAAATACTTTCGTTTAATTCCGAAGCATTACCGTAAATGAGATTTACGGCGTGGACTGCCGCCAACGGCGGTAGTACGGTTTTTTCGATCTCTCGTCAAAAGTGTACGTTCTCGGCCCGGCACGGCGCTGATATTCTGTGTTTTGGCGGGAGGAAAACCGCCCACTGCTCGACGTGCGACTCAATAGCCTTCCTATCGACTGGACAACATGACCTCTCATGTCTTATCCGCCAATCTGCTGCTGGCTTACTCGGCATATTTTGTGGGGACCGCGAGCCCGGGCCCGAGCAACCTCGCGATCATGTCCATTGCCGCTTCGCAGGGGCGTCGAGCAGCGTTGACATTCGCAATTGGCGTCATTTCAGGATCGATGTTTTGGGCGACGTTGGCTGCCGTGGGCCTATCTGCTGTATTGGCAGCGTGGTCGCACTTTACCGTGGCACTTAAAGTCTTCGGCGGTGCGTACCTGCTTTATCTGTCGTTCAAATCGGGCCAGGCTGCATTGAATAAGAGAAGTACGGCCATTGCGTCGTTCGGGGGAAGGGACACGCTACGTCGTCTCTATCTCCGGGGCGTATCGATGCATCTGACGAATCCTAAAGCGCTGCTTGTGTGGACGTCGATTGCTGCACTTTCCGCGAGCCCGCAAGGTGCCCCGATAGCGGCGGTGGTGCCCGGATGCATGGCGATTGGCATCCTGGTCTTCAGTGGATATGCGCTGCTTTTTTCGATCAACGGTGTGCGGCATGCGTACGTGCATGCGAGACGTGCGCTGGAAGGGGCGCTCTCGGCGGTTTTTGGCGTGACCGGCTTGAGTTTGCTGGTGTCGTCGAATCGATAATGCGCGCGCAAAGTATGGCCGATAAAAAACAATACGTTTCGAAGGATTTGCAATGAAATTAGCGATCTATCAGATTGACGCATTTACAGACACCGTTTTCGAAGGCAACTACGCGGCAGTGGTACCGCTTGACCAGTGGTTGCCCGACGATTTGATGCAGCAGATCGCGCGCGAAAACAACTTGTCCGAGACAGCGTTCTTTGTGAGGCAGCCGGATGGCATATTCAACATCCGCTGGTTCTCCCCCATCACGGAGATCGCCTTTTGCGGGCATGCCACGCTTGCCAGTGCTTACGTGATCTTCAAGCAATGCGCCGACGTCGGTATCATCGAATTTTTTGCCGACGCAGTGGGTCGTCTCGCCGTTCAACGTCAGGAAAGTGGGCTGATCGAGATGCGCTTTCCGTTGCGCCGTGCGGAGCGACTGGAAGAGGCGCCGCGTCAGCTGGTCGAGGGTTTGTCGATACAACCGAAAGAGGTGTTGATCAGCGAGCAAGCGTATGTGGTCATTTACGATACCGAGCGCGATGTGCGTTCTGTTATACCCCATTTGGGCCTGCTAGCGGCCCTGGGACCACGCGATGTCGTGGTGACGGCACCGAGCGACGCCGGTAGCGCATATGATTTCGTATCACGTTATTTTTGGCCGGCGAATGGCGGGGATGAAGATCCGGTGACCGGTTCGATACACGCGACGCTGGCACCTCTTTGGGCCGAACGGCTCGGCAAGCAAGCGCTGCTTGCAATGCAGGTGTCCAAACGCACCGGGCTGTTGCACTGCGCGGTGCAAACCGACAGTGTGATCATTGCGGGGAACGCGGTTCAATACTTGGAAGGGACCATCGAGGTACCGGCCGAGCGTTGAGCGGGCGTCTGGTTGCAGGAGACCCGCAGCCGGCATCTCGGACACGACTCGCCCGCCTACTAACGCCTGTGCAATGAACGGAGGTCGGCGACCGCTGCGACGCCGACTTACTCCTTCCCATGATTACTTCTGCGCGTCATTGGCTGCTTGCTCGATGAGCTTGGCCACTTCTGGCGCGTGGGAGATATACGCGACGTGACTCGACTTCACCTCGACGGTCGTGCTGCCCGCGCGCTTGCTCATATAGCGCTCGAGCTCAGGGTTGATTGCCCGGTCGGCCGTCGAGACCAGCGCCCAACTGGGCTTTGTCTTCCAGGCAGCGTTCGTGATCGGGGTGCCGAACGACTGCGCATTCGGCATGACTTGTGAAATGGCCATGAACTTCGCCTCTGCGGCCGGCAGCTGATCATGCAGCGGGGCTACAGCGGATTCAGCTATGCCGATGTTTCCGACGCGATCGCGATTCGTAAAGCCAGCATTCATCATCACTTTCCGGCCAAATCGGACCTGGCGATCGCGGTCGTCAAGCAGTCGCGAGAAGGGTTTGCCGCCGATATGGGCAGCCTACGCGCGGCGGGGGCCGATGCGCCGGCCCAACTGCGCGCGTACATTGCTTATTGGGCGCGTTGCATTACCGACGGCAGTGCATCGTTTTGTGTCGCCGGCATGCTGGCGGCGGAGCTGACGATATTGCCGCAGCCGTTGGCGGCCGAAGTGAGAAGCCATTTCGACGATGTGACGTCGTGGCTTGCATCGGTGCTGGCGCTCGGCGTCGAAAGCCAGCACTGGAAGCTCAGCGAATCTGCCGAAAACGCAGCGGCCAGTTTCGTGTCGCTGGTGTACGGTGCGATGTTGATCGCGCGAGCATTCAACGATCCTGCCAAGTTCGTCTCGGTCACGGACGAGGCGTTGGCGAAGATATTTTCCTATGCTTAGCATTATTACTTGATTAGTAATTCATAACGATCGAGACATAATGATTGAGTCAACATCGGCAAAACCGGCTGTGTCGCCGGTCCGATGAGGGCTTTCTCTTTGGGTCGGGGTGAGACATGAGTCAAGTACATACGCCGCGCAGCGCGTCCATCGATGAAGCGCAAGGACCAAACCGAAAGGGTGGCAGATTCTTCCAAACCGAAGATGGATGGGCCGTCGGAATTGGTCTTTGCATCATCGTTATCGCTTACGCGTTGTTTGCGTCCGGCGCGAGCATCCAATGGCTGGCGGTCGCACCGGTGCGCTGGACTAAGCTGCCCGACGCGCTAGCACATCTGGGTCGTCACTTGATCAACTACGCGGCGCTCTGGCTTGTGTTCGCCGTCTTGTTTGGTGCAGCCGCACGCGCGTTGCATGTGAATGTCGGCGTCTTCCTGCGCGCGTTCATTGTCGTTTTTATCGTGTCTGCGGCAATCTTTATATTTGGTGCATGGGCCAGCGCGTCGCGCTACAACCTCGAACCGCCGCTGGTCGCGTTGGGACTCGGGCTGCTGGTATCGAATGTTCTTCGCGTGCCGGACTGGTTGCTGCCAGCTTTGCGCGTTGAGTTTTACGTGAAGGTCGGCATCGTTCTGCTTGGCGCGACGTTGCCATTGACGCTGCTGGCATGGGCCGGACCGATCGCATTAGGGCAGGCCAGTATCGTTTCGCTGCTGACATTCTTCGTCATATTCGGTGTCGCCCGCGTGCTCGGCATCGATAAGCGCTTCGCGGCGGTGCTGGGCGTCGGCGGCGCCGTCTGCGGCGTAT
>CAWUJR010000216.1:0-6580 GCA_963922375.1 uncultured Robbsia sp. | reverse complement strand
TCACGGCCCGCGCACCGATCGCCTGCCGGCCCTCATTTTTGGCAAAAACGGCTCAATGACACAACACTTTTCGCAAAATTTTGAAAATATTCATCTGCGGCGAAATCCGGATCGTGCCGCTCTTATAATGCGCAATGAAAGCCTTTTCGGGAGAAAGGGTTCCCGGCCGAATGGGACATCATGCATTTCCGGCGCTCGTTGCCCCTCTCCGCGACGACGACCGCTCGATCACGAACACACCGCTGACACGATGACTACCGCGCTTGATATCGCCTCCGAGGCCACCGATCCGACGCTGGACGCCCACCCGGATTACCGGCAGCGGGAACCCTTGCAGATTGCGATGTCTTTGCGCACGTTGATGTCGCGCCAGACGCGTTTGACGGTGGAATTCGGCGCACGGGAGATTCTTGCTCACCTCCTCGACGTCGATTCGCGCAATGGCCGGTTTATTTTCGAATACGGCAATATCGATGCCGATAATCAGGCGTTGCTCGATTCGGCCCTGCTGACGTTCCGCAGTCTGCCTGGCGCGTTGCACACCCATTTCAAGGCCGGTCCGGCGAAGGCGGTTTGGTTTGACGACCTGCCCGCTTTTGAAGCGTCGTTTCCGACCGAGTTGTTTTACGTACAGCGCCGCGAACATTTCCGCGTGGAGACGCCCATCGGCGAGCCGTTCGTTGCGCTTGGACCGTTCATCGAAAGCGAAAGCGTCCGGCTTGAAATACAGGATCTTTCGCTCGGTGGGGTCGCACTGAGGGCCTATGAGGCTCGGTTTACCGAATTGGAGATCGGCAGCGTACTGCACGATGTAGCGCTTCAGTTGGGCGATTTCGGTTCATTGAGCGTCAATCTCGAAGTCATTTCCCCACGTCGATCGGCGAACGAGAAAGGCGAGGAGCGTTACGTGATCAGTTGCCGCTTCGTAGAGCGCTCCGCCGTCGTGGAGCGCGTGCTGCAACGGGTGATCAACCGGCTCGAAAACAAACGCAAGACGTCTTGAAGGCCGTCCTTACCCCTTCGTCGCGCCAAACGTCAGTCCGGTGACAAAGTGCTTTTGCATTGCGAAAAAGAGCGCTACAGACGGCAACGCTGCCAGCACCGATCCGGCCGACACCAGATTCCATGCCGTGGTCCACTGGCCCTTTAGCGCGGCCACCCCGACCGTGATCGGCGCGGCGTCGTCTCCCTGTGTCAGGCAAAGCGCCCAAAAATAATCGTTCCACACAAACGTGAACACCAAGACCGCCAGCGCGGCCAGCGCCGGGCGAATCAACGGCACGACGATGTGCCAAAAGACCGTCCATTCGTTTGCGCCCTCGATCCGCGCGGCTTCGATCAATTCGAACGGTAATTGCTTGATGAAGTTACGCAGGAAGAGCGCGCAAAACCCGGTCTGGAACGCAAGATGGAACAAGATCAGGCCGCTCACCGTGTTATACAGGCCGAGCTTCAGCGACAAATCCCTGACAGGGATCATCAGCACCTGAATGGGCACGAAGTTCCCAGCCACGAAGGTGGCGAACAACGCGCTATTACCGGGGAAACGGTAGACCGCCAGTGCAAAGCCCGCCATCGCGGCCAGCGCGACGGAGCCGACGACGGCCGGTACCGTGATCTGCACGCTGTTCCAGAAGTAATGCAGCATCGGCGACGTGATCAACGCATCGCGATAATTTTCGACCATCGCGAAATGGCGCGGCCATCCCCAATAATTGCCGGCGCTCAGTTCATCGCTGGAGCGCACCGAGGTAACTAATACGGCAAGCAGCGGCAAGAGCCAGACGATCAACGCGATCGGCAGACTGATTTTGTACAGCAGGCGCGATGCCGGGCGCCATTTCGTGACCGGAGTGGGAAACATAGCAGTTCTTCCGTAGCAGCGGGATGGCGGAGGGAGGGGAAAGCGTCACAGCGTGAGGCCAATCATTCTTCGGAGCGCAGCAAGCGGCGCAACTGGTAGACGATATACACCAGCATGATCGCGAACAGCACGACCGCGATCGCGGCGGAATAACCCAAGCGGTAGTATTTGATCGCTTGGTCATACATGTAATAAGCCAGCACCGTGGAGCTCTCGAACGGACCGCCGCCGGTCATCACCGCGATCAAGTCGAAGCTGCGCAACGCACCGATGATGGTTACCACGACCGCCATGAAGGTCGTCGGTCGCAATTGTGGCAGCACGACGTACCAGAGCAATGTCCATCCGCTCGCGCCGTCGATTCGTGCTGCTTCTATCTGCTCGTGGTTCAGCGTGGTCAGGCCGGTCAGATAAAGGATCATGCAGTATGCGGTCTGCGGCCACAGTGCGGCGAAGAGGATGCCGAAGGTCGCATAACGGGCATCGCCTAGCACCGGTACGCCATGCTTCAACAGCAGCGCCAGCAGACCGAATGTGGGGTCGTAAAACCAGGAGAAGATCAGACCGACGACGACACCCGACAGCACGAACGGTGCAAAGAACAACGACTTCACGATACGGATGCCCGCCACAGCCTGATTCAGGTAGAGCGCGATCGCCAGCCCCATCGGCGGTGCCAGCAGGAACATCGCCAGCCAGATCACGTTGTTTTTCAGCGCCGTATAAAACGTCGGGGCCTGAAAAAGCTCGACATAGTTGGCCACCCCGACGAAACGCGCAGCGCTCATACCGTCCCAATCGAAGAAGCTCAGCCGGATCGTCGACAGCACGGGCCAGATCACATACACCGCGAACATCAGGCATGCGGGTGCGAGAAACAGAAACGCGGCACGGCGGTCGCGGCGCGCCGACGGCGTGGATTTCCGCCGCCGCTGATCGCCTTGCCGGGCGCGCGCCTCCCAGTTGGCCCGCAAAGCCGCTTGACTCGGCGGTGCAACGCTTTGCTTGCCTTGCAGCCCGTCGTCAGCTTCAGGCCCTTTGCCGACCGGCGACACGGTGCGAATCAAATCGGACACGTTGCTGTCTCCCAAAGCCCGGCCAGCGCCGCGACTCAGTTTCTACTCGATGGTCGGCTTATTTGTGATAAATCCGCTGCCGCGTACGTTCCAATTGCGCGAGGATGCTATCGAGCTTGCTGGGATCGGCGAGGAACTGCTGCATCCCCTTCATCCCCTCGTCCGCCATCTCCTTGGTCATGTCGCGATCGTAGAACTGCGCAATGCCGCCTTTCGTCGTCGACAGGATCTGAAAACCGATACGCGAGATCGGATCGTCCGGTGGCGGAGACTGGTTATTCGCGGACAAGGACCCCAGGCCGTTCGCCAATTGTGCGCCAATGGCAGGGGTTTCGGCGAACGCCAGGAACGCACGTGCATCGGCTTTGTTCTTTGCTTTCGCGGGAATGTGCAGCGATTCGACCGGGCCGTCCTCGGCCGTCGGTACCGATGCATCGATGATGGGGAAACGGAAGTACCCCATTTTGTCTTTCACTTCCGCCGGGAATCCGGCCGCGATGAAGGTTCCCATCAACATCATCGCGGCCTTGCCCTGATATAGAAAGGGCTGCGATGCGTCCAGATCATACGACAATGCATTGTCGACGAAGTAATGGGCATCCAGAAGCTGCTGCCATGTCGTGTAGACCTTCTTCACGCGCGGGTCTGTGTACGGGATCTCCCCTGCCATCAACTTCTGGTGAAACGCATTGCCATTGAGGCGCAAGTCCAGATAATCGAACCAGCCGGCCAGTGTCCATGCGTCTCTACCGCCAAGCGCGATCGGTGTGATCCCTGCAGCTTTCAGCTTCTTGCATGCGTCCAGAAAAGCGTTCCAGCTCGTTGGCTCGCTGGCGATGCCCACTTTTTGGAACAGATCCTTGCGATAGAACATGCCCCACGAGTAATACACGGTCGGTGCCGCATACGGCTTGCCGTTATACGAAGACGCGTCTTTAGTGGAAGCGTAGGTTTGATTCCATCCGTTCTTCTGCCAATCGCCGGATAGATCGTCGAAAAGCCCACGCTGCGCGTAATAGGCCATGCGTTCGCCATCGTGCCAGGTGACAAGGTCCGGGGGGGCCGTGGTCAACCAGCCCGGCAGTTGCACTTTGTACGCTTCCTCGTCGATGAACGATACTTTGACATCGGTGCCCGGGTGGGATTTTTTGAACGCGTCGATGACCTGCGTCCACACCGCGCGTTGACCTGCGCCCTTGAAAGCGACGTTCATTTCCAATGTACCCGCCGATGCGCTGATCGCATAACCGAACGCTAACGCTGTCGCGCCGCTCAGGAGCCATTTGCGGGCGCGCAAGCCGTTGCGGGCACTACTTGCTTGGTTCATTGCTCGTCTCCAGTCTTTGTTGTTTTGTGTTCAGACGGTACTTCAGGCGGTACTTCGGGCAGAGCGATACGCCGCGACGCGCTGGGGTGCAACGCGGCGCTCGCCGATGACAAACGCGCGTGCGTCGACGCTGCCGTCCACCTCGTATGTCGTCGGTCCGTAGTTGAATACCCACGTCAGTCCGCCACGCCGACTGACCCGTACATGGTCGTCGAGCGGTGTCGGCACCAGCCCCGCTGCGCGTGCGGCCGCCCCGAAGATCGCCGCCGTGGCTGCGTCGTCGAAGAGACTCGCGAGATAGTGGAAGTTCCCATGTCGGACCTGAGCGGGGGCACCACCGTCGAAGCGCGCGAGGACCTCGACACCAGGCGCCATCGTGTCGATCAGATCGCGCCAATGACGCGCGCGTCCCTCGAACGTCGCTTCAGCCCGCACTGCGCCATCGCCATTGCCGAACGTTACGGTCTCTGTGACGTTCGGGCGAAGCGATTCGACACGCCATACCCGCATTGGCAGCACCGCGGATAAAGGGCCCGGCGGCAGATTGTGCGGAATCGTCAGCTCACGGGTTTTGGACCCGCTTCGCGGACCGAATATTACCTGCGCGCCGCTTTCCGTCAGTCGTTGCGGGAGGTCCGGCGGTATGACCGGCAGCGGTGGCACGACGATCAGACGGTAACGCGCCAGCGGTGCGTCCACCGGCACGATATCCACATCGAAACCCAGCGAACGCAACGCCGAATAGTATTCGAACGCAAAGCGCGGATAGTGAAAATCGGCACCTTGCGGATGCACCTCGAACAACCACTTTGCCTCATAGTCGAAGACCAGCGCTACCGGGGTACGGACCTCACCATCCGCATCCACGCCCGCGGCGAGCACCGCACGGACTTCTTTTGCCACCTGGGCGGCTTCGCTGCCGCCTGCATCCATCTGATTATCGGGCGTATTCAGCCCCGCATGCATTTGCTCCTGCGCGAACGGTGCTTGTCGCCAGCGGAAGTACGATACGCAACCGGCACCATGTGCAAAAGCTTCCCATGTCCACAGTCGGACCATCCCGACAAGCGGCGCCGGGTTCCATAGTGCCCAGTTCACCGGACCCGGCTGCTGCTCCATGACCCAAAACGGCAAACGCGACATGCCGCGGTACAGATCGTGATTGAACGATGCGAAATCGGGATGTCCGGTGCGCAAGTATTGGGCTTTGATATCAGGGGCGAACCACTGTTCTTCGAGTGCACCCAGCGGATAGCTATCCCATGTCGCCACATCGAGGTCCGCCGCCACTTTGTAGTGGTCGAAGTCGGTGAACAACTGCATGAAATTGTGCGCAACCGGCCGCCCCGGCGAGCGCGCGCGAAGCACGTCGACTTGCATCTTGTTGAAGCGCTGTACTTCGTCCGATGCGAAGCGCCGATAGTCGAGCCGGTGCGATGGATGCGCTTCTGTGACCGTACCGATGGGCGCATCGATGTCCTCGAAGCGTCGATATTCCATGCTCCAGAATACCGTTCCCCAGGCGCGATTCAATGTATCGATGTCGCCGTAACGCGCACGCAACCACTCGCGGAATCTAAGCACTGCAGCAGGCGAATAGCTGAGCACCGTATGATGACAGCCGTATTCGTTATCGGTTTGCCAGAACGCCACCGACGGATGCGCGCCATACCGTGTGGCGATGGCCTCACAGATGCGTCGCGCAGCATCGAAGTACGAGGGCGAAGAGAAATCGTAGTGACGTCTCGAGCCAAAGGTGCGTGCCCTGCCGTCGGCACCGATGGGCAATATGTCCGGGTGGGCATCGATCAACCACTTCGGTGGTGTCGCCGTCGGCGTGCACATCACCACCTTCAGCCCGGCCGCGCCAAGGACATCGATCGAACGGTCGAGCCAGCCCCAGTTGAATTCGCCCGGCGTAGGCTCCAGCCGACTCCACGCGAATTCACCGATGCGGACCTGCTCGATGCCCAGCGCTTTCATCCGTGCGGCATCGTCTTGCCACATCGTTTCGGGCCACTGTTCCGGGTAATAGCAAACGCCGATGCGCATACGACTGTCCCCTCTATCGGTATTGGCGTCGATGCGTACGACGCGTCGATATCGTTATGATTAAGCGCTTAATCAACTGTACTATAGACAAGAGAACGCGCAAAGTGCTTCCATGCCATCGCGAACCCTTATGTGTTTTCCCTGATCCGGAGCGCGGTTTGACCAGATTGACAGAAGTTGCTCGGCAGGCAGGCGTCACGCCTGCAACCGTATCGAATGTGCTGCGCGGCCGCGGGCGCGTCAGTGAGGCGACCCGCGAGC
>CAWUJR010000215.1:0-6631 GCA_963922375.1 uncultured Robbsia sp. | reverse complement strand
GCGTGGTCACCAGATCGGCATGGTCGAGACGCCGGACCTGGGCGGCGCCGGTGGTGAAGTCACCCAGGTCGACCCCGCAGGCAAGGCGCGCGAGTGCCGCATCGGACGGATCACCGTCCACCTGCGCCCAATAACGTTTGACCAGCTTGCGCCGCGGCTCGGTGATCCGGGCCTGCAATGTGCCGTCATCGGTCAATAGCAGCAGCCCCTCGCTGTCGGCATCCAGACGCCCTGCAGGATAGACGTCCGGACGCGCGATATGCATGGCCAGCGTCGGCCGCGTCTCGTGCGGAGAAAACTGGCACAGCGTGCCGAATGGTTTATTTAGCGCAATCAACGACATGATCGGGTTTGAAAAATGCGGATGGCGGGAACGTGGCGGTCGAATGGCGTCGAAAGCGTCGGGCTGAGCTTGCGCAAGCGCCTTTGTTGCGCGGGCGCGTAAAATACCATAAACGGACGGTGCAAACTGACGGCATGACGGCATGACCCTTCGCACACATCCAACGCATTCTTATTTCCAAGCTTAAGCCAATACTGGAGTCGATCATGTCGTATCAGCACATCACTGTCCCCGAGGGAGGGGAGAAGATTATCGTCGGCACCGATAATGCACTCAGCGTGCCGGACCAGCCCATCATCCCTTATATCGAAGGCGACGGCGTGGGCGCGGACATCACGCCGGTCATGATGAAGGTTGTCGACGCGGCAGTGGCGGCCAGTTACCGGGGCGAGCGACGCATCCATTGGATGGAAATCTTCGCCGGCGAGAAGGCCACGCAGCTCTACGGCCCGGACGTCTGGCTTCCCGACGAGACGTTGGACGCGCTGCGGACGTTTTCCATTGCCATCAAAGGGCCGCTGACGACGCCCGTAGGCAAAGGTATTCGCTCGTTGAGCGTTGCGTTGCGGCAAAAACTGGATTTGTATGTGTGTCTGCGGCCGGTGCAGTACTTCAAGGGCGTGCCATCGCCATTGCGGGAGCCTGAAAAGACCAATATGGTCGTCTTTCGCGAAAACTCCGAAGATATTTACGCCGGCATCGAGTGGGCTGCGGGCACGCCCGAAGCGGAAAAAGTAATACGGTTCTTCCGCGAGGAAATGGGGGTGACGCAGATTCGTTTTCCGGAGACGTCGTCGATCGGGGTGAAGCCGGTGTCGCGTGAAGGCACGGAGCGACTGGTGCGCAAGGCGATTCAATATGCGATCGATCACGACCGAAAGTCGGTGACCTTGGTGCATAAGGGCAACATCATGAAATTCACCGAGGGGGCGTTTCGGGATTGGGGATATGCGCTCGCGATCAACGAATTCGGCGGGGAGTTGATCGATCACGGTCCGTGGGTCTGCATCAAGAACCCTAACAACGGCAAATCCATCACCGTCAAGGATTCGATCGCCGACGCATTCCTCGAACGCACGTTGCTGCGTCCGATGGAATATGACGTGATCGCGACGCTCAATCTGAATGGCGATTACGCGTCCGATGCATTGGCCGCGCAAGTGGGAGGAGTGGGCATCGCCCCGGGCGCGAACATGTCGGATAAGGTCGCCATTTTTGAGGCCACGCATGGCACCGCGGTGAAATATGCGGGTAAGGACTACGTCAATCCGGGTTCAGAGATTCTATCCGCCGAGATGATGCTGCGTCATATGGGGTGGCGCGAGGCGGCCGATCTGATTTTGCAGGCGATGCAGACAACCATTCTGCAAAAACGCGTCACCTACGATTTTGCGCGTTTGATGGAAGGTGCCGAGCAAGTCAGTTGCTCCGGCTTTGGCGACATTCTGATCGACAACATGTCCGCATAAGGCATTTGCCGCCCCTGCAGTGCGTCGGCGGGGGGCGGGTACTGCGTCATGAGGGGCGTCGGCAGCATGCTACGCGGCAATCGGGATGGCATGGCGCGCAAACCGCCTTCTGCTGTATCGATTGCCGCGAGTGACGCCCTTGTCGCGGGCGCCGGGTAGGGTCAGGCTGCTTCCTGGATATTCGAGGCTTGCTTGCCCTTCGGACCCTGGACCACATCGAAACTGACCTTCTGGCCTTCTTTCAACGTCTTAAAGCCACTCATCTGAATTGCAGAGAAGTGCGCGAACAGGTCTTCGCCGCCCTCATCAGGCGTAATGAAGCCAAAGCCCTTCGCATCGTTGAACCACTTCACCGTCCCTGTTGCCATCCTGCACCCCTTCTGAAGCTTTTTCGCTTTCACAGTCACCGAACGCCGGCCGGCATTGCGCTTTCTCCCGCACCTTCGTAGACCACAGCGCCACCGCCCGGTACCCCAAAGAGCATAATTTCCTTATGTTTGACACTTTTGGAACTATGCCATTTTTGATTTTTGGTGCTCTTTATTCCACTGTCAAGTATTTTTTCGGACGCGCTCGTCTAGCAAACCGGCACGCGTCGCACCCCGTTGCCCGTGGATTGCGCAGGGGTATTCTGGCGAACAAACAACGGGCCTTGAAAACGGTGATAATCTGCCCAAGATAAGAGGTGAAATCCCCTCCCGCGTTCATTGCCACGGGTGTGCGATACTGGGTCTGTCAGCCCACGCCGCTTGTCTGTTGGCGATTTCCGAGTGTGTGCTTTCTGGAGTCTGCACGTAGTACGTAGGGGATGTTTTTGCGAGTCGACGTGCCGCTTCGGCAACGTTCGACGGTTCATATCACGGTCAGGCGATAAGGAAGCATGCCTGGAACCGTTGCCTTGATCACAAAATCCGCTGCGTATTAAGGTTCGGATTGCAGGGTGGCGCAAGATGTTTAGAATGGACGTATGGCGATCATCCCGAACAAGCAAGACGGCACCGTTCTCGAGCGGCAAGAGCAAAAGCTTAAGCCGCCGGCCATGTTCAAGGTCGTGCTGCTGAATGACGATTTCACGCCGATGGAATTCGTGATCATGGTCATCCAGCAATACTTCAACAAGGACCGAGAGACAGCTTCGCAGATCATGCTGAAGGTTCATCGTGAGGGCAGGGGAATTTGTGGGGTCTATTCGCGAGATGTCGCGGCGACCAAAGTTGAGCAAGTCGTTACACATGCACGGCAGTCGGGGCATCCCCTGCAATGCGTGATGGAGGAAGCATGATTGCCCAGGAACTGGAAGTCAGTCTGCACATGGCCTTCATGGAAGCGCGGCAAGCGCGCCATGAATTCATTACGGTCGAACATCTTCTGCTGGCGCTGCTGGATAATCCCACGGCTGCGGAAGTGCTGCGCGCATGCGCGGCGAACATCGATGATTTGCGGCAGAACTTGCGCAATTTCATCCATGACAACACGCCGACCGTCCCCGGTACCGACGATGTCGATACCCAACCGACTCTCGGCTTCCAGCGTGTGATTCAGCGCGCGATCATGCACGTTCAATCCACATCGAACGGTAAGAAGGAAGTAACCGGCGCGAATGTGCTGGTGGCGATCTTCGGCGAAAAAGATTCGCATGCGGTCTACTACCTGCAACAGCAGGGCGTCACCCGCCTGGATGTTGTCAACTTCATTTCGCATGGCATCGCGAAAGCGGGGAGCGGCGAACAAGCGAAGGCGGCGGACGCGGCAATCGAGTCCGAAGAAGGCGGCACCCAGAAGGAAACGCCGCTGGCCCAATTTACCCAGAATTTGAATCAGTCCGCGAAAGACGGCCGCATCGACCCGCTGATCGGGCGCGAAGCGGAAGTCGAGCGCGTGGTTCAGGTGCTGTGCCGCCGACGCAAGAACAATCCGCTGTTGGTCGGCGAGGCGGGCGTGGGCAAGACCGCGATAGCGGAAGGCTTGGCGTGGCGGATCACGCGCGGCGAAGTGCCGGACATCTTGTCGGACGCGATTGTGTACTCGCTCGACATGGGGGCGTTGCTCGCGGGTACCAAATATCGTGGCGATTTCGAACAGCGTCTGAAGACGGTGCTGAAAGAGCTGAAGGATCGCCCGCACGCGGTGTTGTTCATCGATGAGATTCACACGCTGATCGGCGCAGGCGCCGCATCGGGCGGGACGCTCGACGCATCGAATCTGTTGAAGCCGGCGTTATCGTCGGGTCAACTGAAGTGCATCGGCGCGACCACCTTCACCGAGTACCGCGGCATTTTCGAGAAAGACGCTGCCCTGTCGCGTCGTTTTCAGAAAATCGATGTGCCTGAGCCGAGTGTCGAGCAGACCGTCGCGATTCTGCGTGGCTTGAAATCGCGGTTCGAAGAGCATCACGGCGTCAAATATTCCTCTGGCGCGCTGACCGCTGCGGCGGAATTGTCTGCCCGTTTTATTACGGACCGGCACTTACCCGACAAG
This sequence comes from uncultured Robbsia sp., assembly GCA_963922375.1. GTDB lineage: Bacteria > Pseudomonadota > Gammaproteobacteria > Burkholderiales > Burkholderiaceae > Robbsia. The sequence continues at coordinate 2,341 of CAWUJR010000215.1, read as the reverse complement.
GCGATCGATGTGATCGACGAAGCAGGGGCTGCGCAGCGGATTCTGCCGAAGTCGAAGCAGAAACGGACGATCGGCAAATCCGAAATCGAGGACATCATCTCAAAGGTCGCGCGCGTCCCGCCACAAAGCGTGTCGCAGGACGATCGTAGCAAGTTGCAAACGCTCGATCGCGATCTGCGCGCGGTGGTGTTTGGCCAGGAACCGGCGATCGACGCATTGTCGGCAGCGATCAAGATGGCGCGAGCGGGTTTGGGCAAGACGGACAAACCGATCGGCTCCTTCCTGTTCTCCGGTCCGACCGGTGTCGGCAAGACCGAAGTGGCAAAGCAACTGGCGTTCACGCTGGGGATCGAGCTGCTGCGTTTTGACATGTCCGAGTACATGGAACGGCACGCGGTCAGTCGCCTGATCGGCGCGCCGCCGGGCTATGTCGGTTTCGATCAGGGCGGTTTATTGACCGAAGCCGTCTCGAAAAAGCCGCATTGCGTGTTGTTGCTCGATGAAATCGAGAAGGCGCACCCGGACATTTACAACGTGTTGTTGCAGGTGATGGACCACGGCACGTTGACCGATAACAACGGACGCAAGGCCGATTTCCGCAACGTCATCATCATCATGACGACGAATGCGGGCGCGGAGGCCATGCAGAAGTCGACGATCGGTTTCACGACGCGACGCGAAACGGGCGATGAATTGGCGGATATCAAGCGGATGTTCACGCCTGAGTTCCGTAATCGCCTGGACGCGATCATCAGCTTCCGCGCGTTGGATGAGGAGATCATCTTGCGCGTGGTCGACAAGTTCCTGATGCAGTTGGAAGATCAGTTGCACGAGAAGAAGGTCGACGTGCAGTTCAGCGATGCGTTGCGTAAGTATCTGAGCAAGCATGGCTTCGATCCGCTGATGGGTGCGCGTCCGATGCAGCGTTTGATCCAGGATACGATCCGCCGGGCGCTGGCCGATGAGTTGTTGTTCGGCAAGTTGGCGAATGGCGGTCGTGTCAGCGTCGATCTGGATGCCGACGACAAGGTGCAACTCACGTTCGATGACAGTGGCGCACCGCGTAGTCCGAGTCCGGAAACGGTCGAGGTCGAATAGCGACGACGGTGGGTCCGCGCACGACGTAGCATTGAAATGCGAGTTGGCGACGAAAGTTGCCCGCTCGTTGATCAGGCGACTGGCGTGACAGCTCCCTGAAAGGACATGCGTCTTTCAGGGAGTTTTTTATTGCTTTCCCGTACTACCAAACCCATTCACCCCGCGCTCGCTCGCATCGAAGTCGTCGACGATGTCGAAATGCGCCTGTACGACCGGGACGATCACCAATTGCGCCAGGCGTTCCAGCGGTTCGAGCACGAACGGCTGCGCGCCACGATTCCAGGTAGAAACCATCAACTGGCCCTGATAGTCCGAGTCGATCAGGCCGACCAGATTGCCGAGCACGATGCCGTGCTTATGGCCGAGGCCCGAGCGCGGCAGAATCATGGCGGCATAACCGGGATCGGCCAGATGGATTGCCAAGCCGGTAGCGACCAGCACGGTCTGTCCCGGTGCAATCGTCATCGGTGCGTCCAGGCAGGCGCGAAGATCCAGGCCGGCACTCCCCGGCGTCGCATACGCGGGAAGATAGTCGCGCATCCGCGCGTCGATGATTTTGAGTTCGAGCTTCATAAAGACAGAGGGAAAAGAGAGGGTGAATCAGCCGGCGCGGTGTTGCAGGACTGCAGGACCGGCCGACACATCAGGGTGTAGGGGACGACGACGTCGCATGCAGTCGGTCGGTAATCTCACCGATCAACAGACGCGCAAGGGTCAGCTTGTCGCCACGCGGCAGGCGCTGGCTACCGTTTTCGTCGAACAAGACGATTTCGTTATCGTCCTTGCCGAACGTCAGATGCCCCAGATTGCCGACCAGCAGCGGGACTTTCTTATATCGGCGTTTGGCCGCGGCGTTCGCTTCCAGGTCCGCCGTTTCGGCGGCGAAGCCGACGCAGTACGGTGCTCCCGGCAACTGGGCCACTTCACCGAGAATGTCCGGATTGTCGAGGAAATGCAGCGTCGGCGGCCCTTCCGGACGACGTTTGATCTTTTCCGGGCTCGTCGAAGCAGGGCGCCAATCGGCCACTGCGGCAACCGCGACAAAGAGATCGGCACCGCGGACGGCTGCCAATACTGCACTGCGCATCTGCGCTGCCGTTTCGATGTCGGTGCGCGCCACGCCGAACGGCACTGCCAATGCGGTCGGCCCACTGATCAGTTCGACCTGCGCGCCGGCCTCGGCAGCGGCGAGGGCGATCGCATACCCCATCTTGCCGCTCGACCGGTTCGTGACGCCGCGCAC
>CAWUJR010000214.1:0-6635 GCA_963922375.1 uncultured Robbsia sp. | reverse complement strand
GCCGTCAGCGTGGGATCCGCAGCGTCCAGTGCACGCCCAGCCTGGGCCGCGTCACCGTCGCCGCCCGTGTGCTTCCATTGCGATGGGGTCGTGACCACCGGCTCGGTGAAGTTCGGTCCCACCGCGGTACACGCGCTCAGCAGCGATAAAAAGGCCCATGCGCCACTGCGTCGGAAAGCTGAACGTGCCATGATCAATGCCCTCCCGACTGCCCGGCAGGCTTAGACGACGAGAAGAAGAACGACAGTGGGACAAAACAGAACGCGAAGATGGCGCAGAAACTGAAGATGTCGATATACGCAAGAATCGTCGATTGCGAGATGAATGTCTGATACATATAACCACTGGCCCGTTGGGAAGCTTCGGCGGCACTCGCACCGGCAGCCTGTAAGGTGTGCGTGATTTGCGAGAGCGTGTCGGAATAGTTTTGGGAAAACGCGCTCATGTGCTCGTTCATATGCGCCATGCGCGCTTGAGTGCGTTCGGTTACCAATGCGGTGGAGACCGAGATGCCGATCGACCCGGCGACATTGCGAAACATCGTGAACAGCGCCGACGCATCGCCGTTCAGGCGCTTGGGTAACGTCAGATACGCGAGCGTCGTGACCGGCACGAACAAGAAGGCGATCGCTGCGGATTGCGAGCTTCGCATCAACACCAGCGTGCGATAGTCAACATTCGGGATCAGCATCGTGCAATACAGCATCGAGCAGCCGAGTAGAAAAAACCCGGCCATCACAATGAAGCGCGCCTGCACGTGCGGTAACGCGCGACTGATGATCGGTATGATGAAAACGACTGCAATCGCGCCGGGTGACAGGACAAGACCGGCAAGCGTGGCGGTGTACCCAAGCTGTTGCTGCGCGAGCTGTGGGATGAGCACGGAACTGCCATACAGAATCGCGGCGAAGCCGGCGATGACGATCGAGCCGAGCGCGAAATTGCGGTCTTTCAGGCAGCGGATGTCCACCACGGGCTTCTTCGTATAAAGCAACCAATAAATCGCCCCGACAATGCCCGCCGCGGCCAGCGTGGCAAAGGTGATGATGAACGGGGAACCGAACCAGTCGTCGTCCTCGCCGCGATCCAGCATCACTTGCAAACATCCCAGCCCCAGCGCGATCAGACTGATGCCGACGAAGTCGATCGACAACTCGCCCTTTTTCGCTTTGCGCTCCCAAGGCGGGTCTTCGACAAACTGCATCACCGCAATGACAGTCATGATGCCAATGGGGACATTGATCAGAAACACCCAGCGCCAAGTGAAGTTGTCGGTGATCCATCCGCCCAGCGTCGGGCCGAGCACCGGAGCGACCACGATGGCGATCGCGGACACGGAGAACGCTTTGCCACGCTGCGATGGCTCGAAAGTATCCAGAATCACCGATTGTTGGATCGGCTGCAGTCCCCCACCGAAAAACCCTTGCAACAAGCGAAAAACGATCAGCTCGCCTAAGTTTGTCGATACACCGCACATGAACGAACAGGCGGTGAACGCAATGATGCAGATCACGAAATAGCGCTTTCGGCCCAGCAAACGACTGAAAAACGCGGACAGTGGCAACACGATGCCGTTGGCGACCAGATACGACGTCAGCGTCCAGGTTGCCTCATCGTAACTGGACGACATCGAACCCGATATATGAGGCAACGCCACATTGACGATCGTCGTGTCGAGCACTTCCATGAACGCGGCCAGCGTGACCACTACCGCGATCACCCACGGATTCGATTTCGGACGCCACGTGGGCTGGGCGTCTGCGCCAGCGTCGCCGCTCATTTGAGATAGACCTTGGGTTCGACCGAGAGGCCAAGCGGCAGCGGCAGATTCGGATCGAATCCGCGATCGATGACAATCTTGACGGGTACGCGCTGCACGATCTTCACATAGTTGCCCGTCGCGTTTTCGGCCGGGAAAGCGGAGAAACGCGAGCCGGTGCCCTGCTGCACGCTATCCACATGGCCGTGCAGCATCAAGCTGGGATACGCGTCCACTTCCACATCCACCGCATCGCCGATTCGCATACGTTCGAGCTGCGACTCCTTGAAGTTGGCGGTCACCCAAATCTGCGGCGTGACCAGCGAGAACACCGACTGACCCGCTTGCAACAACGTGCCTTCCTGCACGTTACGGCGGGTGATATAACCGTCTGACGGCGCGCGCAGTACCGTGTAAGACAGATTCAGCTCCGCTTGTTCGAGTTGCGCAACGGCTTGACGGACCTGCTGCTCCCGCTCACGAACCGCGACTTCGGCTAAACGAACGTTCTGACCGACCAGACTGGCGACCTTGACCTGCGCCTGCGCGCTCGACACATTCGCACGCGCCGAACGCTGCTGCGCAGTGGCCGTATCCACGTTTTGTTCGCTGGTGGCGCGGGGATCCACTGCATGTTGCCGATTCAACGCCAATTGCGCCTGCGCCAGATTCGCCTGTGCCGACGCGCGCTGCGCCTCTGCCTGCACCCGCTGCGCCGGATATTGCACTCGCGCGATCTCGAGATTGGCCTTCGCACTTTCCAGCTGCGCCTGCGCCAGGCCTAACTGCGCGGCCGCCTGATCGCGTGCAGCGATATAGTCGCGCGGGTCGATCTGCAGTAAGACCGCGCCTTTTTTCACGCGCGTATTATCGTCAACCAGGAGTCGCTGTACGTAGCCGGAGACTTTTGGCGCCATCGTGACCGCGTTGCCATCGGTAAATGCGTCGTCGGTGGTGACTTGATTGCGCGTCAACAGCCACCAGATGAGCGCGCCTACGATCAATACGATGACCACCAACGCTAAGATGATCAGCGGTTTTTTACCAGGGCCTTTGCGCTCGTCCTGCTTCTCGCCCTGCTTCTCGTCCTGCTTCTCGCCCTGCTTCTCGCCCTGCTTCTCGTCGTGCTTCCCGTCTTGCCTCTCGTCGCTACGCTTGACGTTGCGCTCATCGTCCCCGCGCTCGCCGCCGCTGCTGTGCCGATCGCGCTGCTGTCCTTCGGCATCTCGATCGGCGCTGCTATCGGCGTGGTGCTCATCTGCCGGCGCCTGTCGACGCGTTTCGTTTTCATCGGCCATCGTCACGGTTCCTTCTTTTCTGTCGGCGCGGTTACCCAAATCGGCCTGCCTCTGCAATATTCATGCGCAACAACCCATTTCAATCGGCGCAGAGGTCTTATACATCCGGTTGACCGCGCCAACAAAGGTTGCACCGCGACGCCTGGGCCGCCTGCAGACCGTCGACGGCTCAGTCGAAACGCGCAATTTACCGACCGATGCAGCGCGGCAGCCGGAAAATATTTCCATTCATATCCCTATTTGACCGGTTCGGGCTGCTCATGCGGACCGGCAATACCTGCCGATTCAGGGCGTGAAGAGTCAGGCATAGGTCTTGCTTTTACGTAGCACCGTCGGCAAACGGGTAAAAGTTGCAGCACCGAGGGCCGACGTCGGCATGCAGTCACGAAAAACGGCAAGAGGAACGCCAGAAAGTAAAGCGAACCGATGCGGAGAGAAGACATGACCACCAAATTTCACCCGGATGCGCAGGGAAGCCCTGACTCTATGTCTGCGGACGTAGAGGCAGCACTCGCCGCGGTGCCCTTTCCGGCGAATAAGGATGCGATCGCCAACGCCGCAAAAGAGAGCGGTGCCAGTAATGAGATCCTGACAGCCCTCGACGGTATTCCGGAGCGTGACTACACAAACGCTCAGGACGTCTTGCAACAGTGGCGTTAAGCCAGAACACGCAACTCAGCGCGTTTTGGCCTGTGCGATGCGTTGTGGCGCTTTTCCAATAAATCTTAGTGAAGGAGTAGGTAACCATGCAAAAAATGAATATCGCCTTGAAGTTGGGTACCGCTATCGCTGCCGCCACGTTCGCGCTGGCTGGCTGCACCACGACAATGAACGGCTCGGGCGATAACGGTTCGGTCGTGTCGAAGCGTCAAACGATCAATACGAACGCCGACCAGGCGCTGTCGCGACTCTACGTGGCGGTCCCGGGTTCGCGTGAATTGGTGGGCAAGGCACGTGGCGTGCTGGTGTTCCCGTCGGTGTTGGCAGCGGGCTTCGTGGTGGGCGGTCAGTATGGTGAAGGCGCGTTGCGTGTGAACGGTGAAACCACCGGCTACTACAGCACGACGTCGGCATCGGTCGGCCTGCAAATCGGCGCGCAATCGAAGGCCATCATCATCCTGTTCATGACGCAAGATGCACTGGACAAGTTCCGCGCGACGAAGGGCTGGTCGGTTGGTGGCGATGCGTCGGTTGCCGTGCTGAAGGTTGGCGCAAACGGTGCAATCGACAGCAACAGCGTGCGTGCGCCGATCGACGCATTTGTGCTGAGCAACGGCGGCCTAATGGCCAATCTGTCGCTGGAAGGCACGAAGGTCAACCGCCTCGACAACCTGTAATTCAAACGGTCTCGGCCCGGGACCGAGACGTTGACGCCGGATAACGGGCGTCTCCGTCGACACGGACCCCGTGTGGGCCTTGATCGAGCATGGTCCCGCCCTTCCGGCAGACCATCGCCAGCGCATTAAAAAGCATCGAGCCCGGCAACGCTAACGCGTGTCGGGCTCGATGCTTTTGGAGAACGCAGATGGGCGACCCGGCGTCTGCGTGATCGCCGTTCGTTCAATCGGTCACCAGGCGGAGTTGGGACTTCCGGCTCGCCCGCGTCGCCAAGCGGTACACCTCGAGATAATCGTTCGCCATGCGGCGCGCCGTGTAATGATCCTCGAAATGCTGACGGATCGCCTGCCGCGACAAGGTGCTCAAGCGATCGATCGCCGCGATCGCGCCGATCTCATCCTCGACGACAAAGCCCGTCACGCCGTCTCGAATCACCTCCGCGACGGCACCGCGTTTGAAGGCGATCACCGGCGTGCCACATGCCATCGCCTCGATCATCGCCAATCCAAACGGCTCCGGCCAATCGATCGGCGACAGCAACGCATGAGCACCCGACAAGAATTCGGCTTTGTCGCTGTCACGGATCTCGCCGATGTATTCGACATGCGGCAGTCTCAGCAACGGCGCAATTTCGGCATCGAAGTACACTTTGTCGGCCGCATCGACCTTCGCGGCAATCTTGATGGGCAGACCGCACTGCGCGGCAATGGCGATCGCGCGGTCGACGCGCTTCTCGGGAGAGATGCGACCGAGAAACGCCAGATAGCCGGGCTTGACCGGGTACGGACGGTACAAGGTTTCCGGCAAACCGTACGGCACATTGCCGATCCAATTCGCATGCGGCAGATATCGACGCTGCGCATGCGACAGGGACACGAGCGGCAAATCCTCGAAAGCGCTGTACAGACTCTGATGCTCGGGAAGATCCAGCCGCCCGTGCAGCGTCGTGACAAACGGTGTTTCCTGCCGCTTGAATATCGAAAACGGATAAAAATGCAGGTGTGAATGCAGCACGTCGAATTCGGACGACAACTGGCGGATCCGCTCCAACATCAGCATATGCGGGGCGATCGGGTCGCGAATACTCGGATCGCGGCGCAACGCGCGCGGCCACACCGCCTCCAGCTTCGCGCTGGTCACCGAGTCGCCTGTCGCAAACAACGTTACGTCGTGCCCAAGATCAATCAACGCTTCCGTCACATAGGAGACGATTCGCTCGGTCCCACCGTACAAGGTCGGCGGCACCGACTCCGTCAACGGAGCGATTTGTGCGATTCTCATGAATGCCTCCGTAAATCCTTACCGAATTCCATCCCGCTTGTTTCCGCTTCATTCGCGGCGGTTCAACGCGGTGGTTCAATTGTGCGTCGACGACTACGTTGATGAAGCCGCAGGTCGAACCGCTCGAAGATCGTCGAGGAACGTATCGCGCCAGACGCCGAGGTCGTTTTTACGCAATGCTTCCAGCATGCGCCGATATCGATCACGCCGCTCATCCAATGGCATCGTCAACGCGCGCTGCAGTGCCTCCGACATGTCCAGGATGTCATGTGGATTGACGATCAATGCCGCATCGAGCTCTGCGGCCGCGCCGGCGAACCGCGACAACACCAACACGCCTGGATCGTCGGGATCCTGCGCGGCGACATATTCCTTGGCCACCAGATTCATGCCATCGCGCAACGGCGTCACAAAACCGACTTGGGACGCTCGGAACAACGACATCAGCACCCACCGGTCATAGCGACGGTTCAGATAGCGAATCGGCGTCCAATCCAGGCCCGCGAATCGGCCGTTGATCCGCCCTGCCTCATACTCCAGATTCTGCCGGATATGCTGGTAGGTTTGGACATCGGCGCGAGTCGGCGGCGCGACCTGGACAAGGCTGACGGCGCTTTGCAATTCCGGCGACGTTTCCAACAGCCGCTCGAACGCCCGAAAACGTTCGGCGATGCCTTTCGAATAATCGAGTCGATCGACACTCATGATCAGCTTGCGATCTTTCAGGCTCTGTTTCAGTTCGCGCACATCCTTGCGGCTCTCGTAGCGCTTTGCTTGGGCAGCGATGTCGTCCGGAAATACGCCGATTCGGTACACCCCGGCGCGCAATGTCCGTCCGTATGCTTCGACGGAATAACCGGGTACCTTGGTTGGATCCGCGCGCTGCGCCGCTTGCTGCGGGTGCGTGCCGGGCGCCGTCCCAGGCACCGCATCCGGCGTCGCCTTGCCATGTGCTTGCC
>CAWUJR010000213.1:0-6687 GCA_963922375.1 uncultured Robbsia sp. | reverse complement strand
AATATTAGGTCCTATCCCACATCCTTGCAAGCACTTTTTGATGAAATGATGAAAAACCGCATCTTTGCCCCCTATTTACCGACGGCGGCGATGATTGAAATAGAGAAAGACGCCCATGAGCGCTAGAAAAGCCAGCACCAGCATCGCGCTGTTGAACAGCACATGGCGGTAACCCAGTTCATCGACATCGATAAATGGATAGGGATAGAAATCCGACTTGCTGCCCCGCCACAGCGTGACAAAGAGATAAAGCAGCGGATAAAGCAGCCAGAGCACGCACTGCCTGACGCTCAAATGAAAGCGCGGCACGAATAGAACCCAGTAGAGCACGGCGAGCACCGGCACGACCGAGTGTAGTAATTCGTTCAACACCGCACGCAGACCCGTCGGCACCCAAAGACCGCGCAGCAGCAGGTTATAGGCAACGCCAACGAACGCGATATAGACAACGACGGCGCTCACGACCGGCGGTGCCCGGAAAAACCGGCCCACCCCCGCTTGCGAACGGGTCGCCACGAACAAAAAGCAGATTGCCGTCAGAAAAACCGTCAAATTGGTCAAATAGGTGCTTGAACGATCGATCGCATCCAGCACCGTCAATCCACGGGCTTCGGAGTGCGCAATGCTGACGATCAGTTGCCAGATGACGGCAATGCCGGCAAGCGCCGCCACGGCCCAGGACAGCGCCAGAGAAGCAGAGCTCGGCGCATGCAGCGGTGGCTCAGTGCTGGATGAGGGCGTATTCGATTGGACCATCTCTCAATTTAACCACCTCTTCCGATCGCATGCCCGGAAACGAGCCGCGTTCGCCGGATGCGCACGAGGGGCGTCGGGATCGTATAGGTCGGCCGTTACGGGGACCATCCACAAAACGTGACAACCGCGAATGCCGCCGTGTCAGGCGACGCCCATGCGAATGGCCCTAAACGGCACCCCGCATCGCCGCGTGCCGGGTTTGAGAAGGCGTCACGCCGAACAGATGTCGATAGTCCGCGGAGAATTGGCTCAGATGCCAAAACCCCCATGCCGCCGCAACGCTCTGGATGCTAACGGGCTCATCATTCGGGGCACCCAAGAGGGTCCGCCGCACACCGTTCAGCCGAATCGCCCGTAAATAGGCGACAGGGCTCATGCCGTAGATTTCCTGGAAGCAATACTGCAGCATGCGTCGGCTGACGCGAAGGTGCGCGCAGATCTCCGGGATGGACAGCGGTCGATCGCGGTGCTCCAGCACGTGCGCCCGCGTTTGTTCGACAATCCATTTGCGATGCGGCTTCGACAAAGCGGGCCCTGCCTGCGCCGGGCGTGCGACGCACAGATCAAACAATAATGCGAGGATCTGGGATTGCAGATTTTCTCGCAGAAAAGGTGTCAAGGGGGCCGTTCCGACGTTTCTGTCCGTCAGAATCGAGCGCATCACTCGGCGCAGGTGGGCCTTTCGCTCAGTGCCAATGGACGCGATTTCATCGGTGAGCAAGTGTTCGGGGGCGCCCGTGTACTCAACGTCGGCAGCAGCCTTCGCCAGCGCCTCGCCCTTCACCACGATACCGAATATTTGATATCCGGACGGCGTGACCAGTTCGAAGTCGACATCCCCCGCTTTGAACGCCAGCGCGTCGGTGGTGATCGGGCGAGCGCCGATCTTGCCCAAGACGCCCGAACCGCCGGGAAGGTCGCGACGCATCTCGTCACGGTCGATCGATCCGTCGCGCTCGGTCCCGGACGCCTGGTCCGGAATACCGAACCAATAGGCACCGCTGCGTACCCGGCAGGTTTGACGCAACGTGCGATTGGTGGATTCGGCGAACAGGTGAACATCGTCGAGCAGTAGCTCGGTCAGACGTCCTTCGAACAACCCCGGCTCGAGTTGGTCGTATTCCTGTGTCCAACCGGCAATGGCGCCCGCCTGCGCATTGGGATCGTCGGCTATCCGACGCTCGACGCGAAACGCGCCGCTCCAGGCAGGCTGCCGTGCAACACTTCCTTCCGTATTGACCATGATCGACGTCCTCCTGAAAACCCCACCTTGCGCCAAGGTGACATAGTGTATGTCACCAAAAACGCGTACGGTTTCGCCCCGTTCAACGGCAGCGCGAGGCGATCAGGTGCAACGATGCTCGCTGATGGGTCGAGAGGAGGCAGCGAAGCGGCCGATGATTGATTCAGGCAGATCCACTTCAAGCGCTTGGGATCGACCGGGATTGGTCGGGATCATTTCGTCAGCGCGCTGAGCTGTTTGCTTTCTGCGTTCCCGCCCGTCGATGCCAGCAACGCGTCGCTGTCGTCTTTCAGATTGACCCCGGTGAGCTTGAGACGCCGCGCTTCATTGAGCAGGTAGTGGAGCTTGAAGGCGCCGGCTTCATACGGCAGTCCCTCGGGCCGTACATTCGATATGCAGTTTCGAAATGCGTCGCTGACGCCGACGCGCGGCGCATAGGTGATATAGACACCCAGGCTATCCGGCGAACTCAAACCGGGACGCTCGCCGATCAGCATGACGACGATCTTGGCGCGCAAAAGCTCACCAATGCCGTCCCCCAACGCGACCCGCGATTGCGTCGCAACGACGACCGGCCCGATACGCCAGCCCTCCAGCCGGCGGCGAATGGCTTGCAGAAACGGTAATGCGTGGCGGGTCCCGGCGTATGCGGAGAGGCCATCCGCGACGACGAAAACAACATCGATGCCCGGCTCCCCGTCCTGAGGCGAACGATTCTCCTTGTCCTCGGCGTCGGCGGTATCGCGGTTTTCACCGTTGCGGCTCTCGCCGCCCTTTTCCGCACTGAGGTCATTTCCGTTGGCAATCGATGCAGATTGCCAGTCCCGAAGATACGCGACACTGTCATCACTGAGCTTGCGCCCCAAGTCCGGACGACGAAGGTAATGATCACGATCCGGCGCCGCGCTGCACACCGACAGCGTGTCGAAACCGGCCGCCTCCAGCGACGTGCGCAATGCGGCGACGTCCAATGGTTGATGTACCGCGTCGCGCGCCTGCGCATGGGACAAATTGAACGCCAGTAGCGGGGCAGTCGGCATGCTGTTGCCGGCACGTCCAAGCGCAATACGCGCTTGCGTGAAACGTCGCAGCGCATCCCAGGAGGTAGGTTCGACGACCGGCGCGATCGGGGCAGTCTTTTCACTCATCACGCATCCATCCATGCACGTTCGCCTTCGAGCAATGGCGGATTTTTCGATTCGGGCAGGATGGTGCCATAGCTGTCGGCAATCCGCATCGATTCGAGCCAGCCCTCGAATTCCGGCGCACGGCGCAAACCCAACACCTTGCGTACATACAATGCATCATGGAACGACGTGCTTTGATAATTCAACATCACATCGTCGGCACCGGGAATGCCCATGATGAAATTGATGCCCGCCACGCCGAGCAGTGTCAACAGATTGTCCATGTCGTCGGAATCGGCTTCCGCATGGTTGGTGTAGCAGATGTCACAGCCCATCGGCACGCCCAGCAACTTGCCGCAAAAGTGATCCTCGAGACCGGCGCGCGTGATCTGCCGCCCATCGTACAGGTACTCCGGACCGATGAAACCCACCACCGTATTGGTCAGCAACGGTTTGAATTTGCGGGCGACCGCGTACGCGCGTACCTCGCAAGTCTGCTGATCGACATCGAAATGCGCATCGGCAGACAGGGCGCTCCCCTGCCCCGTCTCGAAATACATCAGATTGTCGCCGAGCGTGCCGCGCTTCAATGACAAGCCTGCTTCGTACGCTTCCTGCAGCAGCGCGATCGACACACCGAAACTCGCGTTCGCTTTCTCCGTTCCGGCAATCGATTGGAACACCAGGTCCACCGGCGCACCGCGTTCGATGGCGGCGATCGTGTTGGTGACATGAGTCAACACGCAGGTCTGCGTCGGGACTTGATAGCGTTGTCGAAAGTCGTCCATCATCACGAGCAGCGTCGTGATCGCAGTCAAGCTATCGGTGGCCGGATTGATACCGATCACCGCATCGCCGGACCCAAACATCAGGCCATCGAGCATCGATGCTGCAATGCCTTTGACGTCGTCGGTCGGGTGGTTCGGCTGCAGCCGAACCGCCATATGCCCGGGCAAGCCGAGCGTATTGCGAAATCGCGTGATGACCGGCCGCTTTTTGGCCGCCAGAATCAGATCCTGATTGCGCATCAGCTTCGAGACCGCCGCCACCATTTCCGGCGTCAGACCGGCCGCGATTCGGCACAGTGCCGCGCTATCGGTACTGTCGGAGAGGATCCAATTGCGAAAATCGCCGACCGTCAGATGCGCGATTTCAGCGAATGCAGCCGCATCATGTTCATCGATGATCAAACGGGTGACCTCGTCGCTCTCGTAGGGCACGACGGCTTCATTCAAAAAATGTCGCAGCGGCACATTGGCCAATGCGATCTTGGCCGCCATGCGTTCTTCTTCGGTCTGCGCGCAAACGCCCGCCAATTGGTCGCCCGAACGGGCGGGCGTGGCCTTCGCCAACAAGGTTTTCAGATCCCGAAACCGATATGTCCGACTACCGACCGATTCGCTGAAACTCATTGCCTGCTCCTTCGTGCTCGCCGTCCGTTCAGTCGACGAGTGCCGCGCCAGCGGCGGGCTTGCGTCGCTGCCCTGTTGCCAGGAAATACAGATACGCCAGGAATACCACCACGGCAAACACCGCGGCCACTTGCCAGTTGTAGTACACCATGGTGACCAGACAGATCACCGCCGCGCCGAGTGCAAACGCCGGAAACACCGGGAACAGTGGCGCCTTGAACGGGCGCTCCATATGGGGTTCGACACGACGCAGTTTGAACAGCGCCATCATGCTGATAATGTACATGACGATCGCACCGAAGACCGACATCGTCACGATATTCGCGGTCAACGTCTGGCCAGCAAACTGGATCAGGTTATCGCTGTAAATCGCGGCAATACCGATCACGCCACCTGCCAGAATCGCCCGATGGGGCGTCTTGAAGCGTGGATGCACTTTCGCCAATGCCGCCGGCAGATAACCGGCCCGGGCGAGCGCGAAGATCTGACGCGAATAGCCCAAAATGATGCCGTGAAACGATGCCACCAGGCCAAACAGGCCCAGCCAGACCAGCATATGCAGCCAGTTGCTGTTGTTGCCGACGATAAATTTCATCGATTGCGGCAACGGGTCATTGATGTTCGACAGCTTCGTCCAGTCACCGGACGCGCCGGCGAAGACCATCACGCCAATTGCCAGCAGTACCAGCGTGATGATGCCGGCGATGTAGGCAATCGGAATCGAGCGCTTCGGATTCTTCGCCTCTTCCGCGGCCATCGCGACACCTTCGATAGCCAGAAAGAACCAGATCGCGAACGGAATCGCGGCAAAGATGCCGGAGAAAGACCCCATCGAGAAATGATCCTGGCCGGACCATCCACCCTTGACGAAGTTCGATAATTCGAAGCCCGGAGATACCACGCCCATGAATACCAGCAATTCGAAAATGGCCAAGATCGTGACGGTCAACTCGAACACCGCGGCAATTTGAACGCCGACGATATTCAGCGCCATGAAAACGATATACGCACCGACTGCGGCGGTTTTCGGATCCAGACCGGGGAACTGGACATGCAAGTACGCGCCGATCGCCAGCGCAATCGCCGGCGGCGCAAACACGAATTCGATCAACGTCGCAATGCCAGCGATGAAGCCACCCATCGGACCGAACGCCCGACGCGCATAGGCAAACGGGCCACCCGCCTGCGGAATCGACGTGGTCAATTCGGTAAAACTGAAAATAAAGGTGGTGTACATCGCGGCGATGAATAGCGACGTCACGATGAAGCCCAATGTGCCTGCAGAGGCCCAGCCATAGCTCCAGCCGAAGTATTCGCCGGAAATCACCAACCCTACGGCGATGCCCCAAAGCTGCCACGTGCCGAGGGTCTGCTTCAGCTCATGATGCATTACGGCGCCAGAGCCTTGTTTTGTCGCGTCTTTTTTCATGGCGTGTTATCGAGTAATCGGGCTGATCGGGTTGTCTGGCACAAAAAACGTGCTCAACAATGGGAACATGCTGAAATTCCGGGGTGTTATCGAAATTTGGCACGATGTTCCTGCCCAGGCACGTTTACGGGCCGAGATGGGTCACGGGGGCGACGCGATTGCAATGGGGACGATCAAAACGATGAGGGGTGACGGAACGAGATGGATGAGGCTAGACGGCCTATGTTGCCGGATAGCCTGCGGGACGGAGAAAGGCCGGGGCGCCAGCGGTCACCGCAGGCGGAGCGAATGAACGCAGGGAAAGTCGGCGGACCCCGAATGCGGGGCCAATGAATGCAAGGAGACGCCGGCGGCTGTCGCGAAAGCCGTCGGCGGGTGACGTGTCAGTGGCGTTCGAGCTTGCGCACTTCGCGCAACATGGCCTGAATATCATTACGCGCAGCAGGCGAAAGTGACGGGCCGAAGTAATCCGAATCGCCCGCCTGCACCGCGCCTTTGGCGGTTTCGATCGTCACTTGGCCATCATGCAGCGACAAATAGGTTGGCGCGTAGCAGTAGGCGTTTTTGCCGGTTGCCGGTTGCCGATTCATCAGCACGAAGTCGCTGGTCTTGACTTTTTCGGGGTCGACGGCAGAGCAAAACGGCAGTATCGCGCCCTTCTTCCCGGCAGATGCCGCCCCTGCGCTCGACCGGCCTGCCGCGACGACCCCAGAAGGCGCC
>CAWUJR010000212.1:0-6715 GCA_963922375.1 uncultured Robbsia sp. | reverse complement strand
GACGCCGCCAGGTGCGCAGCCTCCGGCGGCGTCCTTTTGGTCGATCCTCGGCGCGACCGCACGCGACTGGTGTCTGACTGAAGGGTTGACCTGGGTCTATATCGCCAAAGCCGTGACCGCAGCGCTGCTGGCACTGTTCATCGCGATGCGTCTCGAACTGCCTTCGCCGCGGACCGCGTTGACGACGGTTTTTATCGTGA
Organism: uncultured Robbsia sp.; assembly: GCA_963922375.1. GTDB lineage: Bacteria > Pseudomonadota > Gammaproteobacteria > Burkholderiales > Burkholderiaceae > Robbsia. The sequence continues at coordinate 6,515 of CAWUJR010000212.1, read as the reverse complement.
TGACGCCGCAAAGCGGGATGGTGTTGGCGAAAAGCTTCTATCGTATTCTCGGCACGGTGGTCGGTCTGGTCGCCATGTTGACAATGATCAGCCTGTTCTCTCAAGCCCATGTGCTCTTTCTGTGCAGCGTGGCCATTTGGATCGGCATCTGCACGGCGGGCTCCGCGCGCAACCGAAATTTCCGCTCCTACGGCTTCCTGCTCGCCGGCTATACCGCTGCACTGATCGGCGTGAGTAATGCGGAAGCGCCGCTGGGGGCGTTCGATGCCGCGGTCACGCGGGTCATCGAGATCTCGTTGGGCATTGTCTGTTCGGCTGTCGTCAGCGCCGTGGTGTTTCCCCGCTATTCGTCGTCGCTGTTGAAGACGCAGGCCCGAACCCGTTTCTCGAGCTTCGTCGATTTCGTCCGGGACGGCATTGGCGGAAAGATCGACCGCGCGGCGATGGAACGTCGCAATATGGGCTTCATCGCCGACGTCGTCGGATTCGAGGCGCTACGAAGCTATTCGATTTTCGAAGATCCGCTTTCGCGCCTGAGCAGCGGTCGACTTGGGCGTCTGAATAGTGAATCGATGGCGGTGTCCACACGCTTTCACGCGCTGCATCAATTGCTCGGCCGTTTGCGCGCACAGCAGCCGGACGCGCCCGGTTATGCCGAGGCCAACGCCGTCGTCACGGCGATCACGCCTTATCTGCACGAATTGGCAGAGCAACTCACGCTCGGTGGCAAGCCCGTGGTGGAAGCGGCCGACGCCGCGCGGGTCAGCGCGCAATTGGCCCATTATCGTCAGACGCTGCCGGGGCGACTCGATCAGGCACGCGAGGCATTGCCCTGGTCAACGGTGCGCAGAAGTGAGGAAGGAAGCGGAAGCTTAGACAAAGCCGGACACGAAAACAGCGTCGCGCCCCAGGAACAGCGAGAGAAACAACGCGATTTCGACACCGCCTGCGAGCTGCTGCAGCGCTTCGCGGCGGAGCTGGAGCGCTATACCGCAACGTACGCGTCGCTCGAGACCCCTCACGTTGGCGCGAGCGAGAAGAAAGCAGCAAAAACAGCAAAGGCAGCAGCGGAAGATCAGTGGAAACGCACCTATGCGCCTAAAACGAATGGCTGGATGGCTGCGAACGCCGGTGCGCGGGCCGCGATCACCTTTTTGTTGACGGCGGCATTCTGGATTTTCAGCGACTGGCCATCAGGCGATTTTGCTGCGCTCACTGCCGGAACCGTCTGTGCGTTGATCTCCGCCTCGCCTCGCCCCGCTCGCGCTGCAATCCAGATGGGCATCGGCGCGACGCTGGGCGCGGTGGCCGGTTACATCGTCACGTTCCACGTCTTTGTCTACCGCGATGGCTTCGCGGAAATGGCCAGCGGCTTGTTGCCGTTTTTGATGTTCGGGGCGTGGCTCGTCACGCGGCGGCAGTGGGTGGGCGCCGGCCTTGGTTATTGCATTTTCTTCTGTTTCCTGGCCGGTCCGGACAACGTCAATGTGTACGAACCCGCGATCTATATCAACAATTCGGCGGCGTTGGTCACCGCGATGGTCATCAGTGCGGTCGCGTTCGGTGTGCTGATGCCACCGACCAGTGGTTGGTTTCTTCGTCGAATGGCAGGTGATTTGCGCCGTCAGGTGGGCTTCGCCGCGTTTGGCAAGCGCCACGCGCTCGCTCACCGTTTCGATAACCAGACGCGCGATTTCATGCATCAGATCGCGGCCCTGACCGCAGAAAACCCGACTTTGCAGCGCGAGATGCTGAGCTGGATGTTCGCGGTGCTCGAGGTCGGCCACGCGCTGATCGAGCTGCGCCAGGAATTTGAGCTGCTGCCGGAAGCGTTGCGGGCCGATCCGCGCTATGCGCAGGTGTCGGTATGGCGTGAATCGATGCGAACGCTACGCAAAGGGCTCGACGCGCTGTTCGCCGAGCCGTCGACGATGGGCTGGCAGGCCGCTATGGATGCCACACAGCAGGCCACACAGCGTACCCAGGCCGTGCTGCAGACGGTGTGGCTGCGCAATCCGGATGGGCAAACCCCGCAAGACGATGCCGATCGTCTGGAAGCGCAACGCCTACACCGCATTCTGAGTTATCTGCACTTTATCCGCACCGCCCTCCTCGACAAGCGATCGCCGCTCGCTGCGTATGCGCTCGACTCGTGGGACGGCGATCACCCTGAGGGCCGTGACGGCGATACGCCGGCTTTGCGCAGCAACCTCTCCGACACCGGTACGGCCCCTCTCTCTCCGACTGCCCGATGACGCCAGACGCATTTTCCACGCCCTTATGGCTCGCTTCCATTCACACGCGATTGGGCGCCGCGACCAGTTGGCGCGATGTTTCCATTGGCGGCGCTTATGTCCCCATGCTCATGCTGCTGTTTATCGGCTGCGCGTTGCTGACCTGGCTCATCGATCTGCTGATCGCGAAGGCGGGAGGATATCGCTACATCTGGCATCCGCCGCTCTTTCGCGTCAGCTTGTTCACCTGTTTGTTGAGCGTTGCAAGCCTAGCGTTATTTGGATAGCGCTGCCCGCCACGCCATTATTTAAAAGCCATTCCGAGAACCATTGTGACGATCAAATCTGTTTTCAGCGCCGTCATCACCCTGCTGATTTTTGCGCTGGCCATCCTGGGCGGACGCTTGCTGTGGATCCATTACATGGATGCACCCTGGACCCGCGACGGACGTGTCCGTGCGGATATCGTCAATGTGGCACCCGACGTCTCCGGCGTGATCGTCGATTTGCCAGTCCACGACAATCAACTTGTGCATCGTGGCGACCTGTTGATGCAGATCGACCCCTCGCATTATCAAATCGCCGTCGAGGCCGCCCAGGCATCCGTTGCTGAAAGTCGTGCGAATTTGGACATGCGCAAACGCGACGCGGCGCGCCGCGCCGACCTGGACAGCTTGGTGATTTCGAGCGAAGCCCGGGAAAACGCCTCGCAAACCGCCGATGCGGCCGCCGCGCAATATCAGGCGGCGCTGGCGCAATTAGACGCTGCAAAACTGAATCTCAGCCGGACAAAGGTGCTGTCGCCCGTCGACGGCTATGTGACGAACCTGCTGGTCCATCGCGGCGACTACGCCACCACCGGCACCGCCCATCTGGCGGTGGTCGACAGCAATTCGTTCTGGGTCTACGGTTATTTCGAAGAAACGAAGCTGCCGTACGTGCAGGTCGGCGACAAGGCCAGCATGCGCTTGATGGCCGGGCCTGTGCTAACCGGTCATGTGGAAAGCATCGCCCGCGGGGTCAGCGATCGCGACAACCCTGTCGGGACGCAATTGGTGTCCGATGTGAATCCGACCTTTAACTGGGTTCGTCTTGCGCAACGTGTCCCGGTGCGCATCCACATCGATCATGTGCCGGATGATGTCCTCCTGTCGGCAGGCACCACCTGCACCGTTGTTATCGAACAACCGACCCATCGGCACGCACTACAGTGAGCGTCGGCGTGGGTCGAAGCAGCTTCCGGCCGTAGAGAAACAACGCGAAACCGCTGACGAATCCCAGCACTGCTATTTTTTTGACCATCGTATTCTCCAGATTGTGAGAGGTACGTCGCTGCTTCTAGTTTCTCATAAAAGACATCCTGCTATCGGGCGCCGGCCGGCTCGTCTTGTCCATTGCGCGGAGGCGGTGCAGCGATCGGCGTCATGGGCGGCGGCGCACCGCATAAGGTATCCTAATGCGGTGCGGCACGATGTGATGTGCCGTGAAACCCTTTGCGTCCTGCTTGCGCACGGTCATCGTCCCGATCCGCCCGCGCGACGCGAAACGACAACGACCGGCTTGCCGCTGCCAGGTCGGCGCCCGGTGCGCCGCCTGTCATGCACGAGCCGGTCTTTTCGAAGCCTCGATATGTCCACTCCGATGAAACCGAAAGGCGACCCACGGAATGACCGACGGATCGCCGACTGCGACTCCTATCTGGAGGTGTTGGCCGGTTGGAACCCGGGCTGGCTCGGGCAATCGCGCCTGGACATCAAACTGACGCGTGCGCGTGCTCAGGACCAGCCGGTGCTGTACGCCCACTTTCTTCCTGGCCTCGACGTGCTGCTGTGCTCCGTGCCCGGTGCGCGAGCGCCCTACCCGCCGCTCGCGGATCTCCGTCAGCGGTGCCTTGAAAGCGTGATCCATGCGCTCGAACAGCCGATCGGTCAGTTGGATGCCGGCGGTTATTGGTATGAATTCAATGGCCTCGCCGTGCTGGTGTTCGCGAGCACCGCCCGCCATCGTACGCTCAGCGACTTCGGGGCGGGGCATTGCGTGGATACGTCTCGCGTCGCTCGCTGACGCGCCGCGCGCTTCGCGTCGGCCGGTCTTCACCCTCGCCCACGCCTTTGTCGCTGGCCACTTGTCGCCTTCACCCGTCTCAGCGAGACGGTCGATGACCGCGACCGGCGGCACGTTTCTCCACATGCGGTTAAGATAAATGAACCGGTCCGAGCGGCCTTCGGGCCGCCTGCCGCGTTTTCTACCACGCATAATTGAGGAGAAGAAACGATGAGCAACCACGTCTACAAAAAAATTGAATTGACCGGTTCTTCTGAAGTATCGATCGAAGATGCTGTGACGACGGCCATCAGCAAAGCATCGACCACCCTGCACAATCTGGACTGGTTCGAAGTAACCGAAACACGGGGTCATTTGAAGGACGGAAAAATCGCCCATTGGCAGGTAACGCTGAAAGTCGGTCTGCGGATCGACGACTGACGGTTATTGCGACGCAGCTTGGCGGAATAGGCTGCCGATAAATGAAAAGCCTCCGTTTCAGGAGGCTTTGTCGTTTTTAGCCTTCAACGGTACACCCCTGCAGCGGCTTGCCGAGCCTACGCAGGGGTGCTTCACCGCTTATTGGTCCGCTTATTTATGCGGCGCCATCGTTTTCCCCGGAGGCGGGGCTTTTGCCGACTGCCCTATTTGGGAAAGCAATTGCGCACAAGACGTCTTGTCTTGTGAACTAGGCGCCAGCAACGGGATCAATGCCGCGAACGGATTGATCAACCCCAACAGAATGGCACCGCCGCCGCGCAACGCCAGCGGGACCGGATTCACGCCGATATGCGGGTCTTTGAAGGTGCCCTTCACATAGAGCGGCGAGCGCAACGAAAAGATCCGGAAGCCCTTCGTATGCGGATGCACACCCAAATCCATTCCCTCGGTTTTCAAATCGATATTGCCGTCGATATTGATCACCGCATCGTCGGTGTCGACCACGAAGACCTTCGAATCCAGTACACCGTTCGTTACCACAAAGTCCGACGCTGCACAGTTGATCTTCACATCGCGATTACCGAAAAGGCGCTCGACCACCGCATTGGCGACATTCAAGCCCGCGGCCTCCATCAGGAACGCACTGACGGCCCCCTGCTGCACGAGCAACTTGACTTCGCCGTTCGAGGTGGCCGCAAGCGACGCAGGCGAGTTACCGGTAGCGGACAATGCCCCGTCGCCGTTGATTTCACCCAGCGCCTGCTGCATCGTCTTCGACGTCGGGAACAATTGCTTCAGCTTCACATGGCGCGCGGACAGCGACATCTTTGCTTTCAGCGGCACCGTACTGCCGTTCAAATCGATGTCCGAGCTGACATTGCCTCCCGCTACGCCAAAGCGCAGCGGTTCGAGCTTCAGTGCACCGTCAATCAGGATCACATGCGTGTAGAGATCGGTAATCGGCAACGATGGATCGCGAATGATCCGTTGACCGGTAAACTTCACGTCCGCATCGATCGCTTTCCAGCGGTCCGTGCGGAATTCCTCCACCGGCAAGGCCTTATTGCTCGGCTGCTTGACGTCATCACCGCGTTTGGCCTTGCTTGCGTTCGAATCCGCGCCGATCAACGGCGCAAGATCGGAGAACTGCAGCAGATGCGACACGAGATCGCCGGTCAATCGTGCGCGGGGCTTCACGCCTGCATACTGCAAGGTGCCATTGAGATCGCTCCCGCCTACGCGACCGGTAAAGCCCTGATAGCGGAAGACGTTGCCGCTTGCCTTGAAACTGCCGATCAAACGCCCTTCCGTCGCAAAGGGTGGCGAATCCGGCAACGTCACACCGGTCAGCGGATACAAATGCGAGAAGCTCGCGCCTTGTAGCCAGAGGCGCAGATCGAGCGACGCCAGATGCATCGGGTCGGTCAACGTTCCGACCAACGCAATGCGGGTGTCGCCAATCTTGACGTCTGCTTGCAGCGGGAAAGGACGCGTCGCGTCGCTCAGCGACAACACCTCGCCCAACTTGCCGGAGCCCTTCACGCTCGTCCCGTTGTATTTACCATCGACGGTCCAGCCGATCTTGTACGGCCCGATGCTCTCCGGGGATACACGCGCCGCCGATGCGCTCGAACCGACGTCTGACGTGCCTGCGGTATCGGTGCCCGATGCGCCGACGGAGGCGCTTGCCATCGAAGCATTCGAAACCGATGCAGCGGCAGAAGCGGACGCACTCGACGCCGTGGCCCCGTCCGTACCGCTTGCGCTACTCGCCGCATTGGCAGCGCTGGCAACCGA
>CAWUJR010000211.1:0-6732 GCA_963922375.1 uncultured Robbsia sp. | reverse complement strand
GCAGTCCGACGGGATCGGTTAGAACAGATGCCGAACGCCGACGCGGCCGACGACTTGACCCCGATTCGACGAAGGCGCTGCGGCCGCGCCGTTGATCAGCGCGGTATCGAGCGCGGTGCCGGTCGCGTCACCCGCCATGCGTTGGTAACCGAGCAGTGCGTAGACGTCGGTCCGCTTCGACAGATTGTAGTCGGCGATGCCGGACACCTGATGCCATTTCGGGCTACGCTTATCGCCGGCTCGTGCGACGCTTCCCTGAGTATAGGTGTACGCGACGCCCGTCGAGAACGCGGGTGTCATCTGATAGCGTGCATTGACTTCAATATTGTCGAATTTCAATGCATCGGGTGTTTGGCCTGCCGCGTTCGCATAGGTAGCCCCCTTCGGTTGACCGATGTCCGAATGCGTATAGATCACACCGAGCGTGACCAGATTGATCTGGTAATTGACGCCCGCACCCCAGATGCGCTGATGGGCGGCGATGAAATTCGTACTGTCCGACGGCAGCGCGCCTTGCGCATTCATGCCCGGCCGATTGACGTTCACGTAGGCTGCGGCAGCGGTCAATGGCCCGTTCACGTACTGTGCGCCAACGCTGTACTCGCGATTGTCGGAAAGGCCCGTCGACTGATTGCTGAACGCATAGGTGCCACTGAACGTCAGTCCGGCAAACGAAGGGCTTGTGTATTTGACCGCGTTATCGATGCGAAACGAGTTCGCGGTGTTGTCGTTGTCGTACGGGTGCGACGCGGTGCCGCCGCCCCAGTTGCCGTTTGCGGTCAACCCGGCCACAAAATCGACCAGTGAATCGTACTGACGGCCGAACGTCACCGTCCCGAGCCGTTTGTCGCTGAGCCCGACGAAGGCCTGACGTCCGAACATCCGGCCACCTTGCATGGCCGCACCGTTGCTCGAATTGAAGCCGCTTTCGAGCGTGAAAATGGCGGACAGGCCGCCGCCCAGATCCTCGCTGCCCTTCAAGCCCCAACGTTCACCGGAGAGGTCCGCGCTTTGCAGTTTGAAGGTGCGATTGCCGCCAGCGTTATTGGTGAAATCGATGCCTTGGTCCAACACCCCGTACAGCGTGATCGCGCTTTGTGCGTGGGTCGCGGTCGAAAATAAGCTAAGTAGTGCGATGCAACCGACCGAAAGCGAAGAGGGAACGTGGAAGCGTCGACGGGTCCTCATAGGGGTCTCCTTGGTGATTGATCGGCCGATGATAGCGTGGAAGGGTTTGAGTTTTTTCTTGAAACACAGGACTGCCAAAATTGAGATTTCAGCGTTGCCGTTGCGCGAACGTCAGCGGGAAATGCTGGTTAAATTGAGACGTGACGTAAATCCAACACCTGATGCCGCATCGCAGTAAAGGGAGGAATGTGGTCCGTCCCCGATTGGCGCGCGATCGCATCATTCCCCCAAATGGCGTACGGGCCGGCATCTGGCGAATAAGGCTGTATGGGTGTACAGTATCGGCAATGTTGCGAGCACGGTGTGGTGCTGTACCGCGGCGGTATGCCGTCTACTTTTTCCTGCCTTTCGGTCTTTTTCTGCCTGTTATCGGGGTGGGCCACGGCGGGCTCGCGTCGGCATGAACGTGTATTCTGTTCCAGGCGGCTTATCGTGCTTCGAACCGGATAAGCCGAGACAATGGGCTTTCCCGCTCGCCGGTAAAGTGATCCAACTTATTGATTCAGGTAGGAATAGTGTCGTCCAAAAAGCCCATTCGCATTCGCGGCGCGCGCCAGCACAATCTGAAGAATATCGATCTCGATCTCTATGCCGGGGAAATGACGGTGGTTACCGGCCCGTCGGGATCCGGCAAGTCGAGTCTCGTCTTCGATACGCTCTACGCCGAAGGCCAACGGCGTTATGTCGAGACCTTCAGTGCCTATGCGCGCCAGTTTCTGGACCGGATGGACCGACCGCAGGTCGACCGTGTCGATGGCGTTCCCCCTGCGATTGCGATCGATCAGACGAACCCGGTGCGGAGTTCCCGGTCGACCGTCGGCACGATGACGGAATTGAACGATCATCTGAAATTGTTCTATGCCCGGGCGGCGGCGTTGTTCGATCGGCAGACCGCGCACCAGGTCCGCCACGACACGCCGGAGACCATCTACGCGGAACTGCTCGAACGTACGCGCCAGGACGATCCGCGCGTCGCGATCACGTTCCCGGTCGAACTGCCGGAAAGCGCGAGCGACGCGGAAGTCGAGCAATGGCTGTCTGCGAGTGGCTATACGCGTGTACAAGCGCGGCGTACCGTCAAGGTCGATGGCGGCTCGCGGCAACTGCTCGACGTGGTGGCCGATCGCTTTCGCTTGCAGAAAACCGAACGGGTCAGGGCGCTCGAAGCAATCGAAGCCGCATTACTGCGCGGCACCGGACGGCTGAATGTCTATTGTCTGCCCGAGTCGGATGCATCGGGTGCCGGCGACGGCGCGTCGGGGGACGCTGCAACAGCGGCTTTTCCTGATATTTGGCGTTTCTCGACGGGTCTTCACAGCCCGGACAGCGATATCCGCTATGCCGATCCGCAGCCGGCGCTGTTTTCGTTCAACTCTGCGTACGGCGCGTGTGAAGCGTGTCGTGGGTTCGGGCGTGTCATCGGCGTCGATCTTGGCCTGGTCATCCCGGATGAGCGCAAGACTTTACGCGATGGGGCGATCAAGACGTTGCAGACGCCGGCCTGGAAGGAAAATCAGGATGATCTGCTCCGTTATGCCGCCCGCGACGGGATCCGGTGCGGCGTCGCATGGAGTGCATTGAGCCAGAAGGAGAAGGATTGGGTCATCCATGGCTCGCCGAATTGGAAAAGCCGGGCGAAAGACCAGTGGTATGGCATCGACCGTTTTTTCGAGTATCTCGAATCCAAAGCATACAAGATGCACATCCGGGTGTTGCTGTCGAAGTATCGCAGCTACACGACCTGCCCGACCTGTGCCGGCGCGCGTTTGAAAACCGAATCGTTGCTCTGGCGTTTGGGCAATAAAGCGCAGGCCGATGCGGTGCTATCACCCGCAGACCGTTTCCTGCCGAACGGCGTCGATTGGTCCCGGGCGCAGCTGGAGTCGTTGCCGGGTCTGACCGTGCACGATCTGATGCTCATGCCGATCGAGCGCATCCGCCGCTTCTTCGACATGCTGACATTGCCAAGCGCGTTGCTCGACGATGCGTTGAAACTGCTGCATGACGAAGTGCGCACACGTCTGCGCTATCTTTGCGACGTCGGTCTCGGGTATTTGACGCTCGATCGGCAAAGTCGGACGTTGTCTGGCGGCGAAGTACAACGGATCAATCTCACGACGGCGTTGGGCACGTCGCTCGTCAATACGCTGTTCGTGCTCGATGAACCCAGTATCGGTCTGCACCCGCGCGACCTCGGCCGCATCGTCGAAGCCATGCACCGCTTGCGCGATGCGGGCAATACGCTGGTCGTCGTCGAGCATGATCCCTCGGTGATGCTGGCCGCCGATCGTCTGATCGATATGGGTCCGGGCCCCGGCGAGCGTGGTGGGGCCATTGTGTTCGACGGTGTCCCCGGCGAGATCGAACAGAGCGATACGCTGACCGGTGTCTATCTGGGCGGTCGTCGCCATGTGGCCGATGCCAGCAATTGGCAACGCCGGGCCGTGGACGCGAAGACGCCGCGGCTGGTGCTGGAGGGGGCGAGCGAACACAATTTGCGCGATCTGACGATCGGCATTCCATTGCAACGTCTGGTGTGCATCACCGGCGTGTCCGGTTCGGGCAAGTCGACCTTGATTCAGGATGTGCTCGCCCCGGCGCTGGCGCGACACTTCGGCAAACCAAGTGAATCGCCGGGTGCATTCCGCGCGTTGAAGGGTGCCGAGCGGTTGAGCGACGTGCTGTTCGTCGACCAGTCGCCGATCGGTCGTACCGCCCGCTCGAACCCGGCGAGTTATGTCGGCGCTTTCGATGAGATACGCAAACTGTTTGCCAAAGCACCCCTCGCGTTGCAGCGGGGCTACGGTGCTGGCATGTTCAGTTTCAATTCGGGTGACGGCCGCTGCCCGACCTGCGGCGGCTCGGGATTCGAGCATGTGGAAATGCAATTCCTGAGCGATGTGTATCTGCGCTGTCCGGACTGCGATGGACGCCGCTACCGCGCCGAAATCCTCGAGGTGAAGATTGCGCGCACGATGGCATCGGAAGTGCGGGAACTGAGCGTGGCCGATGTGCTCGAGCTGACGGTGAGCGAGGCGGTCGCCTGCTTTGCCGACGATGCGGCGGTGCTGCGCGTGTTGCAGCCGATCGTCGATGTCGGATTGGAATACGTCAAGCTCGGGCAACCAGTGCCGACGTTGTCCGGCGGCGAAGCGCAGCGCCTGAAGCTAGCCGGTTTCCTGGCCGACACCGGCAATGACAGCGCGGCACTGGCCTCCGGAATCGGTCGACTGTTCATGTTCGACGAGCCGACCACCGGATTGCATTTCGACGACATCGCCAAGTTGATGCAGGCATTGCGCCGTCTGTTGGAGCGCGGGCACTCGCTGATCGTCATCGAACATAACCTCGATGTGATCTGCGCCGCAGACTGGATCATCGATCTGGGTCCGGAAGGCGGCGATGCGGGCGGGGCGCTGGTCTGCGAGGGCAGTCCGGACGATGTACAGCAGTGCCCGGACTCGCATACCGGACGGGCGCTGATCGATTACGACGCGGCGATGTCCGCCGGTGCAGTGGCGGGACGTGCCGCCGGCCTGGATACCCACGGTGCACGTGGCGCGCAGGGTGCAGACGGCGTGCCGTTGCAACATGCGGCGGAGGTCGCGCGGGCCCGTCGGGCGTTACAGGGTGAAGATGTGGTGCGGATCGTCAACGCGCGTGAGCACAATCTGAAATCGCTCGACGTCGATATTCCGCATGGCAAATTCAATGTCATCACCGGTGTGTCCGGTTCCGGCAAATCCACGCTCGCGTTCGATATCTTGTTTCACGAAGGGCAACGACGTTATCTGGAATCGCTGAATGCGTATGCGCGCTCGATCGTGCAGCCGGCCGGCCGGCCGGAGGTCGACGCGGTCTACGGCATTCCCCCGACGGTCGCGATCGAGCAGCGACTCTCCCGCGGCGGTCGCAAGAGTACGGTGGCGACAACCTCGGAAGTATGGCATTTCCTGCGGTTGCTCTATGTGAAGCTGGGCATTCAGCATTGTGTGCACGACGGCGCAGCGGTGGCGGCCCAGAGCCCGGAGTCCATATTGGCGCAGATCATGCGCGACTATAAGGGGCAACACGTGGGCTTGCTGGCACCGCTGGTGGTCAATCGTAAAGGGGTTTATACCGATCTCGCGAAGTGGGCGAAAGCCCGCGGCAACACGCATCTGCGCGTGGATCGCGATTTCGTCAGCGTCGATCCTTGGCCGAAGCTCGACCGCTTCAAGGAGCACACGATCGAATTGCCGGTCGGCGATATCGTCGTCTCACCGGATCAAGAGCCGGCGTTGCGGGCATTGTTGGAGCAGGCGCTGGAAGTAGGCAAAGGGGTGATGCATCTGCTTGCGCCGTTGGATGGTTTGCAGCAGGCGATGCAGGATGCCGGCAAAGCGGTGGTCAGAGGGACACTGAAAGGCGGGGCGACCCGCGAGATCGGCGAGACCCGCGTGTTCTCAACGAAGCGCGCCTGTCCGGTTTGCGGGACCAGCTATCCAGAGCTGGATCCGCGGATGTTTTCGTACAACAGCAAGCACGGCTGGTGTCATACTTGTGTGGGCACGGGTTTGAAGTTGACGCGTGAGCAGCGCGACGCTTACGACGACACGTTGTTGTCCGAAGACAGCCGAGGCCGGGAACAAAGCATCCCATCGGCACAGCAGGAGCCCGACGACGTCGGCGATCAGCCTTGCCCAGACTGCGAAGGCACGCGCTTGAACGAAGTTGCACGTGCGGTCACGTTCGCGGGACAGGCGATAACGCGGGTCGGACAATGGACGGTCAGCGAGACTCGTGACTGGGTGAAAGGTCTGGCACTGAAGGGGCGGGAAGCGGAAATCGGTCGTGATGTATTGACCGAAATCGAAGGTCGCTTGCAATTCCTTGAAGAAGTGGGGCTCGGCTATCTCAGCCTCGAGCGGGCAGCACCGACCTTATCCGGGGGCGAGGCACAGCGCATCCGTCTGGCCGCGCAGCTCGGTAGCAATCTGCAAGGCGTCTGCTATGTATTGGATGAACCGACGATCGGGCTTCACCCGCGCGACAACCAGATTTTGCTGAACGCGCTGCGCAAGCTCGGCGACAAGGGCAACACGCTGGTGGTCGTCGAACATGACGAGGATACGATCCGGCGTGCCGATCACATTATCGATATCGGTCCGGGAGCGGGCAAGCGTGGTGGCATGGTGGTGGCGCAAGGCAGTGTCGCCGATCTGGAAAAGCAAGCCGACTCGCTGACCGGACAGTTCCTGGCGCACCCGATCGTCCATCCGTTGCAGCCCCGCCGCGACGTGCGGCCACCGACGAATGACGCGCTCGACCGTGTCGTGCCGGCAAACTGGCTGACTGTCGAAGGCGCGACGCTGCACAATCTGCAGGACGTGACCGCTCAGTTGCCGCTGTCGCGGCTGGTGGCGATCACCGGCGTCAGCGGCTCGGGTAAGTCGACGTTGGCGCGTGATGTTCTGATGGCCAATCTATTGGACGCCGTGGGTCGCTCGGTGCTGTCGTCGCCCGCGACGCGACGTGCGCGGGCGAAAGCCGAGGCCGACACGT